>CAMVOG010000125.1 GCA_947169005.1 uncultured Clostridia bacterium
GTAGTCGAAGGATCTTCGTTCCCGGGAAGCGTCTGCGAAAGATTCTTCGCTGCGCTCAGAATGGCAGGGGACCTCTCCTACAGGAACGTTGATTCCAGCAGCATATTTTATTTCTTATTTCTTATTTTCTTTTGCTCCTACTCCTTCACCTGCAGCAGCTCCAATGGGGCTTTTTTCGTTACGGATACCGCCGCAATAAAAGACGCGGCGATGCAGGAAGCAAGGTGCGCGGCAAAATACAAAGCGATTGGGCCCGGCGCGGTCCCGCGCATGGCGCCGGACGCCGGGAAGAGTACAAGCGCCGCGAGGAAAATGCCCAGGCCGCAAAGCGTGATCTGGTCCAGGCACAGCATCAGACGGGTGCGGCGTTTCGTGGCGCCGAGGATGCGCAGCAGCGCCGCCTCCTGCGTGCCGTGCAGAATAACGACGGCGGGTATCACGCCGCCCAGGAGGAGCGCCACCGCAAAGGCAATGGGGTAGAGCGTCTCCATGAGCCTGTAGATCTGATAGCTGCGGTCCGCTTCGGAGGTGTCCATGGAAAAGCCGATCCCTCCCCTTGCAAAAAGCGCCGCGTAGCCGCGAAATTCTTCGGCCCGGTGGTAATCGGCCAGGACGTATTCCGCCGTGTCGAGCTCCAGGGAGCCGTCCATTAGAATGCCATAGAAGCGCCATGCGGCCAGGGAGCCATACAGCTTCGGTTCCTCCTCTTCTGAAATGCCCGCCACAGTCGGGCTGGCCGCGGTCTCGTAATAGACAGTTAGCAGAGTCTCATAGTTCTCCTCCGGGTCGTTGGCCATCAGCGTGAACAGAAAGTCCTTCCGGGTCACCCGCAGCTTTTGTCCCAACGCCAGCCCAAGGGCGTCCGCCAGGCCCCGGGAGACGACGCAGGCGCTGCCTGGCCCACTCAGAAGCTCCGGCCCGCTGCCCTCCCGAAAGCGCACCTCCGCCCCGCAGGACCGGGACAGGTCATTCGTCAGCACGACGGTCATGGGCATGAAGTCGGATTCCGCCTGGGGTTGCACGTATTCATAAAAGGGCGCGTCCCCCACAAAGCCGCTGTTTTCGATCTCCCGCGTCTGTTCATAAGGCAGGCCGTTGACAAAGCGGGCCTTGATCTCGATGCTTTGGTATTGGCTCGCGCTTGCTTCCCGCAGGAGAGTAAGAAAGCCCATCCCCAGGCAGAGGATCAGCGCCAGGAGCAGGCAAAGCCCCGTTCGCGGGATCGTTCTCCGATGCCTCCGGAGAACGTAACGCAGGGCGTGAGGCAGCTTGACAGATCGGCTCCCTGACGCCGCGCCGTCAAAAGCGAAAACCGCCGGGGCCTTGAAAACGAAGCACGGGGGAGCTTTCACTCTTGCTTTTCGCCTTGGCCGCTCCCCATGCAAAAGGACCATGACGCTCTGCCTGCCAAGAAGACTGAGCTCAGCCCGGTCCATACCTGCCGTGAGCAAGAAAACGGCGCAGCCTCCCGCCAGGACCGCCCAAGGGGAAAATGAGGCCCCATAGGTCCCCGCCGCCCGGCCATGGAAAGCCAGCGGCGCCAGCAGACTGCCCGCGCACGTCCCCGTGACGAGCATACCAAGCAGCGGCAGGAACAGCGCAGCCGCCGCCTTTTTTGCGGGGCAGCCCAGGGCCCTCTGCAGCGCGTATTCCTGTTTCTTGCGCCGGATGAACAGATACACCACCAGGCTGGAAACCAACAGGGCCGCCGCTGCAAATGCAGCCGCCTTCAGCCCCGAAAGCCGCCGTGAACGCTGGAATTCCGCCTCCACCGCAGGCCACCCGCCGTCCGAAAAGGAGCAGGCGATCCCCCTGCTTTCCAACCTGGGCAGCAGCGTCTTCTGCACCCCGGCGATGTCCTTCGCTTCCGTGACGACGAAGCTCAGTTCCCCGGCCTTCAAGGGCCGGCCTGCAAGCGCGTCCTCCGATACGGGGAGGAAGGACAGGGGCACAAAAACCGCGTTTTCCCCGTAGGCCAGGAACTGCTCCCCATAGCTGCTTTTGCTGGGGTCCGCTTCCAGATAGGTGCCCACGATCTCAAATTCCTGTTCGACCCAGTTTTCCGCAAAGCGCTGGGCCGATGAAGCCACCGCCCCCAAGGGGGCGTATTGCTCAAAGAGCCGATCTCCCAGGCTCAGCTTCAGGCTGTCGCCGGGCCCGAGCCCATTGGCTGCTGCAAAGGCCTGGCTCACGACGCAGACGGGCTTTCCCGCCGCGTCGTCCGCGGCCGAGAGGAAGCGGCCCCGGGCGGGCAGCAGCTTCCCCTCCCAGGCGGAGCGGATGGCCCCCATGTCACCGGTATAGACCACGTCCAGAGTGCGGCGGTCCGCCTCCGTGAGCTCGATCAGGCGGCGAAGGGGCGCGAAATCCGCCGTGTTCAGATAATCCTCCGGCTCAGCGGCCAGAGAGACGATATAGGGCCAGAAGCCGAAAAGAGCCTCGTCCCCAATCTGCACGTAGGGGTATTGGGTGGAATTATAGGCCCCCAGCTCGTCATAGCTGCCGGAGGATACGGCCGCGGGGTCCACCCGGCAGACGAAAACGTACCGCGTCCCCGGTGCAAGGGCCTCCAGCTCGGCCTCCGTCAACCTGTTCCGCACGGTGGCCGTCAGCAGCCTGCCGTTGCCCGCCACCGTGACGAGCCCGCCCATATCCTTTGCGGGGTCTACCGCCACAAGGCCCACCTTCAGCCGCCCACTCTCATAAAAGGGCGACTGGCGCAGGCTGTCCTCCTTCCCCGCAAGAAGGCGGACGTCCTTCAACTGCAGGGTGCGGTTCCCGCCGCTGTAGCCCTGGGGATTTCGCCCGTTGGAACGGGTCACGCCTTCCAGCGTTCCCTCCAGGATCACCCGGTCCGTATAGTTGTAGTCCGCGTAAAAGCGGCGGCGGCTGTGATTCGCAAGCCGCTCGTAGTCCGAGATCCCCGCCGTCATATAACGGGGCGCGGCGGCAAGGGCAGGCTCCGCCAGCAGCTCCCCGATCAGGTCGGTGGGCAGGTCGGGGGCGTGATAGTCCTCATAAGCGTAATAGCCGTCATAGGCCGGGTTCCCCTCCCTGTCCGAGATGAAAAAGACGGGGGTCTCCGTAGGCGTATCGGGCGCTTTCTCCGCCTCGACGCTCAGATAGCCGTGATACTGCCCGTAGCTGTTTTCATAGGCGTCGTGTACCGCGGCATATTCCAGGAGACCGTAGTTGAGGAAAAAGGCGGACGCCGCCAGCAGGAGGGTACACAAGGCCGTTTTGGGCAAGGAACGGAATAACTGCTTCATGACGTTCTGTTGCATTGTCGCAGTCCCTCCCTTCTTTCGGCTCTGCCCCTCCAAGCCGCCCCTACGGGCGCGTTGATTCCAGCAGCATATTTCTTATTTCTTATTTTTTATTTTGTTCCCCGCCTACTCCTTCACCTGCAGCAGCTCCAATACCCCCCGGCGCGTTACGTTCACCGCCGCGGCGCCGGAGGCGGAGACGCAGAAGGCGAAGTGGGCGGCGAGGTAGACCGCCAGAAGGCCCGCCACGGCCCGGAGCTGGGCCCCGTTCACGGCGAGGAGGGCCGCCACCGCCAGGGCCAGGCCGAAGACGCAGAGAAAGACCTGCTCCAGGCCCAGCATGGCCCGGGTCCGCCGCTTCGTCGTGCCCAGCACCCGCAGCAGCGCCGCCTCTCTCGCGCTCTGCAGAATGACGATGCCCGGCAGCACCCCGCCCAGCAGGATCGCCACGGCAAAGGCGATGGGATAAAGGGTCTCGATGAGCCGATAGGTCTGATAGATGCGGTCCGCCTCCGTCGTGTCCATGGAGAAGAGGGCGGAGCTGCCCTGGGCCTTCTGCCCGGCGTAGGAGCGGAAGGCCGTGGCCTGGTGGTAGTCCAGAAGCCGGTACTCCGCGTAGTCCAGGGCCAGGGTGGAGCCCGTGAGGGGCTTGTAGACGCCCCACATGGCGATGGGGGCGTAGACCCGCATGCCCTCCTCCTCCGCGATGCCCGCGATGGTGGTGTTCACGGCGTTGTCGTGGTAGATTTCCAGCAGCTCCTCATAGCCGAGGGTGGGGTTGCCCTCCGCAATGGCGGAAAGGGCGTCCCGCACCGTGAGCTCCAAGCGCTGCCCAAGCTCCAGCCCCAGGGTGTCCGCCAGGTCACGGGAGACGACGCAGTAGACCTTCGCCTCCCCGAACAGCTCCGGCCCCGCGCCCTCCCGGTACGTCACCTCGGCCCCGCAGACCCGGCTGAGATCATTGGTCAGCACCAGCGTATCGGGGGCGAAGTTGGATTCGCAGAGGGGATTGACATACTCGTAATAGGCCCCCTCCGCCACGAAGCCGCTTTTCTCCACCTCCAGAGCCTTCGTGTAGGAAAAGCCGTTGATGAAGCGGGGGAGTATTTCGATGTTCTGGTACAGCGCCCCGTAGGTGTCCCGCAGGACGGTGAAAAAGCCCATGGCGAAGCAGAGGATCAGCGCCAGCGCCAGGGAGAGCGAGGCTTTCAGGGGCGTGCGCCGCAGGTGACGGAAGACATAGCGCAGCACGTGCCGGGGCCCCGTGTGGGGCCGGGTCCGGACCGGGGGAAGCTCCGCCAGCCCCGTGAAGGCGGGGACCTCCGTCGCCTCCGCCACGGCTTTTTCCGCCCTTGCCCGCCGCTGGGCGGAATCCTGCAAAAGCGCCAGGGGCGGCTTCTTTGCCACCCGACGCAGGGCCAGCAGCGCCATGCCCATCAGGATCGCCAGGCTCCCCAAGAGCCCCGCCAGCACCGCCCAGAGGGGGATGGAGGCGTCCACCCGCAGGCCCAGGGCCGCGAACTCGGCTAAATTCCGCTCCGCCGTCTGCCCGGTGTAGATCACGGCGGCGGCCACGCCCAGGAACACGGCGGGCACCGCCAGGGCCAGCAGGGGCAGCAGCAGGGCGCTTTTCGCCTGCCCCGCCGGGCAGCCCAGGGCCCGCAGGACGGCGAATTCCTTTTTCTTGCGCAGGATGAAAAGATAGACCGTCAGCAGCAGGGCCAGCACCGCGGCCAGGGCGAAGGCCCCCAGCTTCAGCAGGGACAGCTCCCCCGCCTGGGTAAGCTGCTCCTCCACGGCGGGCCAGCCCCCGTCGTAGAACCAGGTGGTAAAGCCCATCTCCGCAAGGAGCGGCAGGCACTCCTCCTTGAAGGAGAGGATACTGCCCGCGTCCCCGATGACGAAGCTCAGCTCCGAGGGCTTGAAGCGGTGGGCCGCCAGCGCCTCCTCCGTCACGGGCAGGAAGGAGAGGGGCACGAAGACCGCGTTTTCCCCGTAGGCCCAGAAGCACTCCGCGTCCGTCAGCTTGTCCAGGCTCGCCTCCGCGAAGGTGCCCACGATCTCAAATTCCAGGGGCTCCGTCCAGTTGTCCGCATAGCGCTGCAGAGAAGAGGCGACCGCCCCCATGGGCGCGTACTGCTCAAAGAGCTTATCACCCAGGGAGAGGGGCAGCCTGTCGCCGAGCTCCAGGCCGTAGGCTTCCGCAAAGCTCTCCGCGATCACGCAGACGGGCCTTTTCTCCGCCACATCCTCCTCCGTCAGCAGCCTTCCCTGGATGGGCAGGAGCTTCCCGTCCAGAGCGCGCCTGGCGGTGGACATATTTTCCGCATAGAATACGTCCAGGGTGCGCCAGTCACTGTCCGTTACCTCGATCAGCTTCCGCAGGGTCTCGAAGCGTTCCGTTTCCAGATAATCGGTCCCCTCGCCGGCAAGAGAGGTGATATAGGGCCATACGCCGCAGATCGATTCATCCCCGATATCAAGATACGGGGACTCCGCAGTCGTGAAACCTCCTCTTTCCTCCCGGCAAATCCCGTGAGCGCTTTTGAAGTGTGTGTCTACGCGGCACACGATGATATAGCGTGCTCCCGGCTCCAGCGCCTCCACCTCGTCCGTGGTCAGGATATTATTCCGGTAAAACGTAACTGTCCCAAGGGATTTTTGAAGCTTACCGCTTGCCTTTTCGGGGTCGATCACGACCGCCCCGATATTCACCTGCTTATCGTCTATGTAAAGAACCGACTGCTTTAGGGTTTCTTCCTCACCGGCTAAACAGCGGATATCCGAGAAGCGCAGCGTCATATACTTTCCCTCGCCCCGCACGATGGCGGGAAAAGGGAAGCCGGTTACATCTCTTTTCTCTTTGTACGTCCCTTCAAGAATCAGTCTTTCGTGATATGGGAAAAAAGCGTTGGGAATTTGATGGGAGTGGGTATCGATCCGCTGATAATCGGACAGCCCCCCCGTCAGATAGCGCGGACTGACCGCGCTGATATAGGGCAGCGCGCGGATCGCCTCGATCTCCTCCTCCGTCAGATCCGGCTCATGGTAGTCCTCATAGGCCAGATAGCTTTCGTCGTAGGCCGGATTCGCCTCCCTGTCGGAGAGGAAAAACAGCGACGTAAATTGGGTGGTCAGCGCCGGGTCGGCCTCCCGCTGTACGATCACCGTCCCATGATATTGGGCGTAGGTGTTCTCATACTGCCGCTTTGTGATGGCGTAGTCCAGGAGGTTGTAGAGAAAGAGGAAGGAGGCCGCCGCGATGAGGATCACCGTGAGCCCCGTTTTCACGGGGCTGCGCAGCAGGGTCTTCATCCACAGGGCGGGGGAGACCGTGGCGGCGCGGGGGGCCAGGGCCTCCAGCCGTACCAGCCAGACCCGGCCCGCCGCCAGGCGATAGGTCAGCAGCCAGCCGGGAGCGGGGCGGCAGCTCCGCACCAGGTCCGTGGGGCGGGTGCCCTCCAGGGGGCCGTCGTGCCAGCCCGGGGGCAGGGGCTCCCCGGCGGCCAGCAGCTCCGCCGCCCGCCGCAGTCGCGCGGGGTCCAGTCCTCGCCGCTTTGCCCGCCGATAGTCCAGCCGAAACCGGGCGGTATAGGATAACGTATGCATAAGAACACCTCCGGAAGGAAATTGGAAATTGAAAATGTGAAATTGCGGTGGCCGCCTGCGGCGGGATTTGATTTGGGGGGCGGAAAAACGCCCCTACACCACTGCATCCCCATGTCCGATACGCCCCCTGCCATCCTGAGCGGAGCGCAGCGTAGTCGAAGGAGCTTCGTTACCGGGAAGCGGCTGCGAAAGATTCTTCGCTGCGCTCAGAATGACAAAAGGACTGCCCCCGCAAACAATTGCGCCGTAGGGGCGGCCTT
>CAMVOG010000126.1 GCA_947169005.1 uncultured Clostridia bacterium
GGTCCTGGAGCTGGAGGGTTTCCGCGTCGTTGCCGTCAACGACCGGGAGCTGACGGTTTCCGACGAAGACCTGGAGGCCCTGCGCGCCCTCTGCGCCGAAACAGTCCCGATCCTTTTGCTTTGCCACGTCCCCATCATGACGCCTCTCTGCCGCGCGGCCTGCACGGAAGCACTCTTCGGGCGGCTCGACTATTTCTACCTCGACCCCGAGAAGGCGGACGCCAACGCCCGGGCCTTCGTCGCCCTCTGCGAGACCGAGGACGCCATCCGCGCGGTCCTCTGCGGCCACGTCCACGGCTTCCACGCCATGGAGCTGGCCCCCGGCAAGCCGCAGCTTGTCGGCGCTCCCGGCATGATCGGCGCCGTCCACCTCGTCACCGTCCGGGGAGAATAAGGGGCCTGCGCCCCCGAAGGGAAAGCGATCTCCGAAGCCTTGACACGCAGCCAACGCGCGCGCGACGGCGGCGCAGCCGCCCTCTCGTTCTCTCGTCCTTGTCTTTGTCTTAGTCTTAGTCTCTGTCTTAGTCTTAGTCTTTGTCATGACTAAGGTAGGGTTTTCGCTTTTTGCAGATTTTCTCAAACCAATGGTTTTTTTTCCCGGAAACCATTGGTTTTTCTTTGCCCTGAGTACTGAGTCCTAAGTCCTGAGTCCTGAGTCCTGAGTCCTGAGTCCTGATCCCCCCGATTTAAACATTGACAAACGCCCTCAAATAGGTTAAACTAACTTAATATCAAAACTATACATATTTGGGAGAGGAGAGGTTCTTTTGGCAAGTTTTTATGACAGGATCGTAGGCGAGGGCATTACCTTTGACGACGTGCTGCTGGTGCCGTCCGCCAGCGAGGTGGTCCCCGGGGACGTGGACCTTACCACGCGGCTCACGAAGAAGATCAAGCTCAATATCCCTCTGGTCAGCGCGGCCATGGATACGGTTACGGAGTCCAAGATGGCGATCGCCATCGCCCGGGAGGGCGGTATCGGCATCATCCATAAGAATATGACCATTGACCAGCAGGCCGAGCAGGTGGATATGGTAAAGCGCTCGGAGAACGGCGTCATCACCAACCCCTTCTTCCTGTCCCCCCGGCACACCCTGGCCCAGGCGGACGAGCTCATGGCCAAGTACCGCATCTCCGGCGTTCCCATCGTGGACGGCGGCAAGCTGGTGGGCATCATCACCAACCGGGACATGAAGTTTGAGGAGAATCTGGACCGGCCCATCGCCGAGGTCATGACCAAGGAGAACCTCATCACCGCCCGTGAGGGCATCACCCTGGAGGACGCCAAGGCCATCCTGCAGAAGCATAAGGTGGAAAAGCTCCCCATCGTGGACGAGAACTTCGCCCTCAAGGGCCTTATCACCATCAAGGATATCGAAAAGGCTGTCACCTATCCCCGCAGCGCCCGTGACGAGAAGGGCCGCCTGGTGGTGGGCGCCGCCCTGGGCATCACGGCGGACGTGCTGGACCGCGCCTCCGCCCTCATTGACGCCGGCGTGGACGTGCTGGGCCTGGATTCCGCCCACGGTCATTCCGGCAACGTGCTGAAATGCGTGGATATGATCAAGAACAAGTTCCCGGATGTGCAGCTCATTGCCGGCAACGTGGCCACCTACGAGGGCACCCGGGATCTGATCCTGGCGGGCGCGGACTGCGTGAAGGTCGGTATCGGCCCCGGCTCCATCTGCACCACCCGCGTCATCGCCGGTATCGGCGTGCCCCAGATCACCGCCGTGGCGGACGCCGCCCGGGCTGCCGCCGAGTACGACGTTCCCATCATCGCGGACGGCGGCATCAAGTACTCCGGCGACATCGTGAAGGCCCTGGGCGCGGGCGCCAACTGCGTCATGATGGGCTCCCTCTTCGCGGGCTGCGAGGAAAGCCCCGGTGAGACCGAGGTCTACCAGGGCCGTCAGTTCAAGGTCTACCGCGGCATGGGCTCCCTGGCCGCCATGGCCAAGGGCAGCAAGGACCGCTATTTCCAGGAGAACGCCAAGAAGCTGGTCCCCGAAGGCGTGGAGGGCCGCGTGCCCTATAAGGGAAGCGTTTCCGACACCATCTTCCAGATGATCGGCGGCATCCGCTCCGGTATGGGTTACTGCGGCACCCGCACCATCGACGAGCTGCGCACCAACGCCAAGTTCATCAAGATCACCAGCGCCGGTCTGCGGGAGAGCCATCCCCACGACATCTATATCACCAAGGAAGCTCCCAACTACAGCACCAGCACCCAGTGAGGGAGGGGAGCTTTTTGAGCAAAGAGACCGAGCAGCTAAAGCAATGGGTGGCCGAATCCTCCTATATCGTCTTTTTCGGCGGGGCCGGGGTCAGCACCGAGTCCGGCATCCCCGATTTCCGCAGCGTGGACGGGCTGTACCATCAGAAGTACGCCTTTTCCCCGGAGACGATACTGAGCCACAGCTTCTTTATGAAGAAGCCGGAGGAATTCTTCCGTTTCTATCACGATAAAATGATCTACCCGGACGCGAAGCCCAACGCCTGCCACAAAAAGCTGGCGGAGCTGGAGCGGGCCGGGAAGCTGAAGGCCGTTATCACCCAGAATATCGACGGCCTGCATCAGGCTGCCGGGAGCAAAGAGGTCCTGGAGCTCCACGGCACCATTCACAGGAATCATTGCATGCTCTGCGGGAAAGGCTATGGCTTGGAGACCGTGCAAAAGGCCAAGGGCGTTCCCTATTGCGACTGCGGCGGCATCATCAAGCCCGACGTGGTCCTCTACGAGGAGGGCCTGGACGAGAGCGTCCTGCGCCGGGCGGTGGACCATATCCGCGCCGCCGATCTGCTGATCGTGGGGGGCACGTCCCTTTCCGTCTATCCGGCGGCGGGGCTTATCCAGTATTTCCGGGGCAGCCGCCTGGTGCTCATCAACAAATCGCCTACCGCCTATGACGGGGAGGCGGCCCTGCTGATCCCGGAGAAGATCGGCGAGGTCTTTTCCACACTCTGACGGGGCGGTGAGCTTGTGCGCAAAAACATCATGGGGGTCGCCTTTGACGACCTGAATATGGCGGAGGCCGTGGAACGGGCCGCCGCACTGGCGGAGGAGAAGCGGGCGGCCTACGTGGTCACGCCCAATCCCGAGATCGTCTCCGCCTCCTGGAAAAATCCGGCCCTGGCCGAGGCCCTGCGGGACGCGGACCTGGTGGTGCCGGACGGCGTCGGCGTCGTCTACGCGGCCCGCATTTTGGGCACGCCTCTGAAGGAGCGTGTCCCGGGCATCGACCTGGCGACGGGCCTCTTTGAGCGCTTTTCCGGGGAAGGAAAGCGTGTCTTCCTCCTGGGCGCGAAGCCCGGCGTGGCGGAGAAAGCGGCAGAAACCCTCCAAAAAACCTGGCCCGGCCTGGTCCTCTGCGGCACCCACGACGGGTACTTTCAGGAGGACGGGCCCGTGCTTGAGGCGGTGAACGCCGCCGCGCCGGACCTGCTGCTGGTCTGCCTGGGCTTCCCGAAGCAGGAGCTCTGGATGCGCCGCAACCGGGACAAGCTGCATGTGGGGCTCATGATGGGCCTCGGCGGCGTGCTGGACGTGTTCGCCGGCAATGTGCAGCGGGCCCCGGAGCGCTGGCAGAAACTGGGCCTGGAATGGCTCTACCGCCTCATGAAGCAGCCCAGCCGCATCGGCCGCATGGCGAAGCTCCCCCTGTTCCTGGTGAAGGCCGTCTTCCGCCGCCTGAGCGGGAAGAATTGAAGATTAAAGATTAAAGATTGAAGATAAAAAACTAAGCACTAAGCACTTCTCACTAAGCACTGAAAAAGGACACACACAATGAGCAAGGGCAAACTGATCGTATTCGAGGGGATCGACGGCTCCGGTAAATCGACCCAGTACCGGCTCCTCTGCGAGGAGCTGGAGGCGCGGGGCGTGGCCTTCCGCAAGCTGGTCTTTCCCCAATATGAGGAGGAGTCCTCGGCGCTGATCCGCATGTATCTGCGGGGGGACTTCGGCTCCAGACCCACGGACGTGAATGCCTATGCGGCCTCCGCCTTCTTCGCGGTGGACCGCTATGCCTCCTATAAAAAATCCTGGGGCGAATGGTATGAGGGCGGCGGGCTGATCGTGACGGATCGCTACGCCACCTCCAACGCCGTCCACCAGGCCTCCAAGCTGCCGGAGGGAGAGCGGGAGCCCTTCTTTCGCTGGCTGGCGGATTTTGAATACGGCAAGCTGGGCCTGCCCGCGCCGGACCTGGTGCTGCTCATGGATGTGACGACGGAGGCCGCCGCCGCCCAGCGAGCGGTCCGGGAGGCTGCCACGGGCACCGACGCCGATATCCACGAGCGGGACCTGGCTTATCTGGAGCAGTGCCGGGGCGCGGCCCTGGCCGCCGCCAAGGCCTACGGCTGGCGCGTCGTGGATTGTATGGAAAAGGGAAAAATGCGCTCCGTCGAGGATATCCGGGCGGAAATACGCGCTGCCGTCCTGGCGGAGCTGGGCCTGCAATAATGAAAAAAGGGGGCCCTCCGCAGAGAGCCCCCGCCGCTCAGCCTTACGCCTCAGCAGCAGCCGCCGCAGCCGTTGCCGCAGCCGTCGTTGCAGCCGTTGCCGCAGCCGATGCCGTTGCCGCAGCCGTCCTTTCCCCGCGCGTTGAGCTTCGGCCCCCGCCGCGCGGCGCTGCCTCGGGGGCCGTGATCGGCGCGGCTCCTTTCGCCCCGCCTTTCGCAACATCCTATGCGCGGCGCCCCCAAGGGGTGCGGCCGCCGGGGACAGTTCCCAAATGCCGCCCGAGACGGCAGAATGGAGTACGCCATGTCAGATGAAAAAAACGAACGCTCCGAGCGGGGGGAAAAGCGCCCCTCCAAGGGGAAGGCACTGTTCGAGCAGCTCCTGCTGAGCCTGGATGGGGAGCCGCCGGAGGGGACCGAGCCCGCCCCGCCGGAGGCGGAGCCTGCGCAGGCGGAAGCGTCCCCCGCGCCCGACGCAGGTGAGGAGAGCCCCGCCGAAGAGGCTGAGGAGGAGAGCCCGGAGATCATCAGCGACGAGGAGCTTCGCCGCATCCTGGAGGGGGAGCCTCCGGCGCCCCCGGAGGAAGAGGCCAAGCTCTGGCTGGCCCATCCCATCCCCGCCGAGGAAGAGGAGGCTCTGGCCCAGATCTTCAAGGACGAGCCCGCCTCCCCCGACGAGGGGACCAAGGTTTTCGGCGGAGAGCCCCCGAAGAGCGAGGAGCCGCCCGCCGAGGAAGCCCCGTCGGAGCCGGAGAGCCCGGAGCAGCCGGAAGAGGAGTCGCCGAGCGAGGAGGAGCCCGAGGACGGGGAGGACGACGGCTACGAGGCCCGGGACTACCGCCCCTTCCGCCGCCGCCGCAATTATCGCACGGGCTGCATGGGCGGCATCATGTATTTCGCCATGATCGCCTGCATCAGCATCATCCTGGCCGCCGTGCTGTGGCTGGCCGCCAACGACGTGCTGAGCCTCAATAAGAAAGAGGTCGTTGCGGAGATCACCATCTCCGAGGACTTCACCATCGACCAGGTGGCCCGGCAGCTCAAGGACGCGGGCATCATCAATTACCCGGCTCTCTTCAAGTTCTATTCCGGCTTTTCTCACGCGGAGGAGCAGATCGAGCCCGGCACCTATACCATCAGCTCCAAGCTGGACTACCGCGCCATCGTCACCGACCTGCAGGAGGGCGCCGTGACTCTCTCCACCGTGGAGGTCACGATCACCGAGGGCAAGACGCTGCTGCAGACCTTTGAGCTTTTGGAGGAAAACGGCGTCTGCTCGGTGGAGGATCTGATGAGCTGCGCCGCGGAATTTGACTTCGACTATGAGTTCCTGGAGGGCCTGGAGCCCGGGGACGCCAACCGCCTGGAAGGCTACCTTTTCCCGGATACCTATGAGTTTTATGAAAATTCCTCTCCCGAGCGGGCCATCAAAAAGTTCCTGGATAACTTCAAGAGCAAGGTCACGGAGGAAATGTTCCTGACCGCCGCTCAGATGGGCCGGGACTTCAACGAGGTGCTCACCGTTGCTTCCCTGATCGAAAAGGAGGCCGCCTCGGACGCGGAGCGCTCCACCATTTCCTCGGTTATCTACAACCGCCTGGCCAGCCCCGACTTCCCCTATCTGAATATCGACGCCACCGTGCTGTACGCCCTGGGGGAGCATAAGGAGAAGCTGACCTACGAGGACCTGCAGATCGACAGCCCCTATAACACGTACCTGTACCAGGGGCTCCCGCCGGGACCCATCTGCAGCCCCGGCCTCACCTCCATCCGCGCCGCCCTCGGCCCGGAGGAAACCAACTATTACTATTACGCGCTGCAGACGGACGGCTTGCACGCCTTCTTCAGCTCGAAATATGAATTTGACCAGTTTATCAACAGCTCTGCCTTCGGCGGCTGAGACTTAGGAGGAACCCTGTCATGGAAAAACTTGGCTTGAATGAGATCAGAGAGAAATTTCTCACGTTTTTTGAAAGCAAGGGCCATCTGCGTCTGCCCAGCTTTTCGCTGATCCCGCAGAACGACGCGTCCTTGCTGCTCATCAACTCCGGCATGGCGCCCATGAAGCCCTACTTCACCGGCGAGGTCACGCCTCCCCGCACCCGCGTGACCACCTGCCAGAAGTGCATCCGCACCGGCGATATCGAGAACATCGGCAAGACCGCCCGCCACGGCACCTATTTTGAGATGCTGGGCAACTTCTCCTTCGGGGACTACTTCAAGCATGAGTCCCTGGCCTGGAGCTGGGAGTTCCTCACCAGCCCCCAGTGGATGGGCCTTGACCCGGACCGCCTCTATCCCTCCGTCTACGTGGACGACGACGAGGCCTACGATATCTGGACCAAGGAGATCGGCGTGCCTGAGGACCACATGGCCCGTTTCGGCAAGGAGGACAACTTCTGGGAGCACGGCTCCGGCCCCTGCGGTCCCTGCTCGGAGATCTACTACGACCGCGGCGAGAAGTACGGCTGCGGCAAGCCCGACTGTAAGGTGGGCTGCGACTGTGACCGCTACATGGAGGTCTGGAACAACGTCTTCTCCCAGTTCAACAACGACGGAAACGGCAACTATACCGAGCTGGTGCAGAAGAATATCGACACCGGCATGGGCCTGGAGCGTCTGGCCGTCGTCATGCAGGACGTGGACTCCCTCTTTGACGTGGACAC
>CAMVOG010000127.1 GCA_947169005.1 uncultured Clostridia bacterium
GGATGTCGGTGTCCACGAAGGCCAGGCCGGCCCAGTTGGAGGCCAGGGCCATCTCACCGCGGGCTTCCAGATTGTCGCCGTGCTCGAAGCACTCCACCAGGTTGTCGCGCACGCGGCGCAGAGCGCTGAGAGCCAGCAGCTCGGAGTGGGGGTTGCGGTCGCGGCCGGTGATGGACTCGATGCAGTGGGCCATGACGTCGAAGCCGGCCTGCGCGGTAACGGAGGGCGGGCAGGTGAGCGTCAGCTCAGGATCGATGATGCCGATGGTGGCGTGGATGAAGATAGCCTGCTTCTGGCCGGTGGTCTCGTCGGTGATAACGGAGACCATGGTTCCCTCGGAGCCGGAGCCGGAGGTGGTGGGGGCCAGGAAGATGGGCACCTTCTCGGGCTGCATGGTGGGGGGTGGAGGGGGAAGATACTTCTCGATCTTCGTCTCCTTCAGGTCCAGGAGTAGGGCCACGGCCTTCGCCAGGTCCATGCAGGAGCCGCCGCCGATACCGAGAACGGAATCGCAGCCCTGTTCAATAGCGAACTCAGCGGCCTTGTTGATGAGGCCGGAGGGCGCGTCGGGCTTGACCTCGTTCCAGTAGACGAACTCGATCCCCTTGGCCTTCAGGCTCGCCTCCGCCTTCACGGTGCCGCCCGCCTTGGTGACGTTGGGCCCGCAGACGAAGAGCAGCTTCTTGCAGCCGAGCTTTTCCAGCTCATCGCCGACACAGCCGATGGCGCCGTTGCCGAAGATCACGGGGTTGAGCTGTGTGTACTTGAAAATGCCAGCCATGAAAATACCTCCTATAATATAATTTTTGAATTTCTATACAGAACGGCTCGCGCCGTCTATATGCCGTTTGAAAGGGGCTCCGCGCTTAAAACTCAATGATCCGATAGCCCGAGGCGTTTACCAGCGTCGTCCGGCCGAACTGCATCATGGCCTTGTTGTTCACCGGGGAGCCGGAAAGATGATAGTGCCCGAAAAAGTGCCAGCGGGGAGCATAGGCGTCGTCCAGGTAGCAGAAGGAAGCGAAGCCCTGGTGGAAAAGATCGGGCCCGTCGCCCCGCCCCAGCGGGGGCGCGTGGCTGACAAAGATATCCAGACCCTTGACCTTTTTGATGGAGCTTTCCAGCTTTTTTACCCGGCGGGCCATCTGCGGCTCGGAATACTGATAGGCCCCGAAGCTGCCCTTGCAGCCGCCGAGCCCGCCGATGCGGAGGCCCTTGTATACCACCACGCGCCCGTCGATATCCGTGCAGCCCTCCGGGGGCGCGTGAAGATAAGCGGCGTCATGGTTGCCGTGGATGTAAAAGAGGGGAGCCGGGATCATCGTGACCAGATAGCTGAGATAGGAAGCCTTCAGGTCCCCACAGGACAGGATCAGATCCGTACCGCGAAAGACCGCGGGATCGAAATGATCCCAGATGAACTTGCTTTCAAAATCGGAAACCACGAGGAGCTTGATGGTATTCACCGCCTTTTGTCGGGCTCAGGGCCGGTGGCTTGAATGGGTGCGTCCCACATTTCCTTTATTATATACCCTTTTTTGCCGATGCGCAATCTTTTTCTTTCACGCAGCCTGCCCTCATGCAAGCGAGGCGGCGGAGCGCTCAGGAGGCCGCCTGCTCCACCACGATCAGCGTGGCGGTGAAGCCGCCCTCCTGCTCATAGCCGTAAACCGCAAGCCGGGAGTCGGCCGCGAGGTCGCCGAGGCTCAGCACGGCGCTGTTTGCGGCGCTGAGGATCAGCGCGCCGGAGGGGAGCGTCACCGTGATGGCCTTCGCGTCCGCCAGCAGGACCAGCGTTTTTCCGGCCGCGTTCGTGCTGAGGAGCTTGCCCGCCGTCCTGGTGAGCTGCGGGGCCGCAGCGGGCGGCGTAAGCTGAATGGCGGTAATGGCGTCCTTCACGATGGTGACGCGCAGGCTGTCGCCCACCTTGATCTCGGAGAGGGCGACGCGCTCTTCACCCCGCGTTGCCGTGACCAGGTCGGCCAGGGACAGGCGGCGGATAGCGCCCTTTGCGTCCGTGATCTCCCAGTAATTGCCGCTGACGGACTGGATCACGGCCGTCAGCACGCCGTCCAGGGTCTCGGAGGACTCCGCGGGCGGCATCACGGGCGTTACGGGCTCCGCAGGCGTGTCGCTCGCCTCACCCGCCAGGACCCGGGTGAGCCTGCCGCTTTCCAGCTCCAGGGTAACGGTCTGACCGGGCCGCAGTTGCCGGAAGGAAATGACCTGTCCGTCCAGCAGGGCCTCCGGAAGAGCCTTTTCGTCCAGGGAGAAGACCCAGGTCCGGCCAAGAGCGTCCTCCACGCGCAGCACGGTGGGAGAGCCTAAAAGCAGGGAGAGCACTTCGCCCCGCATCGTATCGGAGGAGCGGAAGGCGGCGACCTCGGTGATCTGATCGTCTCGCATATTCAGAATCACGCGGTCCCCCTTCTGCAGCTCGCTCAGAGAACACTCGGCCCCGTTGCGCACAATGACGGCGCCGGAGGCGAGGGGGAAGAGACCGACGGTGCCCGTGTCGGAGCGCAGGATCCCCAGGTAGCCGCCTCCGCCGACAATCACGGAATCCACCTGCCCGCTGAGGTAGACCTGGCCCGCCAGAAGGCTCAGCTCCACGGAGCGGGCGACGCCCTCCTGAACGGTAAGCCGGGCATAAGCCCCGGGGACGGCCTCGGTGGGCAGGATCAGACCGCCGTTCATAGTAAAGCCGGTGCGGGCGTCATAGCTGACCTCCCGGACCAGGCCGTTGTTCTGCTCGAGCAGCATCGTGGAGCCGTCGATGGACAGCAGCAGGCCGGAAAAGCTGTCCTCCACCTTGTCATAAGCGCTGATGCGCAGCTCCAGGCCTTCCTTGTCCGCGTAGATCAGGGCGCGGCTGAGCATGGCGGCGGCGATCACGCGGCTGACGGTCTCGGTGGGGTTGAAGGCGTTGTTTTCATCTCCGGTGACGACGCCCAGGTCATAAAGAATGGACACGCTGCCCCGGTAGTCGCTGATGAGCTTATCCGCGTCCGTCAGCGGAAGGGGCGTTTCCATATGGGCCTTGATCTCCCCGCGCATTCCCAGGGCCCGCACCAGCAGCAGGGCAAAGGTCTGCTTGTTGATCTGGGCGCCGAGATTCACGCGGCTCATTTCGTTTTTGGAGATGATCCCCGCCGCCAGGCAGACGCAGAGCTCCTTGCTGGCCCAGGTGAGGTTGGCGGGCACCGTTTCGGTGACGAATTCCGCGTAATCCGCGTCAACGTAGGCCCGCAGCTCCTCGCTGACCGGGTACAGGCGGGAAAAGAGCACCAGCGTTTCGCAGAAGGTGATCTTTCCGTTGGGACGGAAGCTCCCGTCCTCATAGCCGGAAAAGAGTCCCCGGGCGCTGAGCTCGTCGATATAGGGCTTGCCCCAATAGTTCTCCGCAATGTCCGTATAGTCCGCCGCCAGGGCCGGAGCGGCCAGGGCCAGCAGCAGGACCAGCGCCAGGAACAGGGCGGCAGTCCGTTTCATGCCGAAATGCTTCATCTCAATACCCCCCACATATAGTGCATATGAATGTATTTATATACTATATTTAATCATATTCAAAGGCCGCTGTCAATGCTGAGATAAGAGGGCGCGCAAGAAAAGGCCCCTCAGCCCGCCGCCTGCTTCAGCACCACGTTTTCCGCGCCCAGCCGCTCCCGCATCTCGTCGATCAGAGCGGGATGGAGCAGGCATCGGGTGGAAAACTTCTGCTTCGTATCTTCAAAATAGACCACCAGCTTTTCCTCACCGGGGAACATGGTGAGCACCAGCTTCAGATGGGCGTAGGCCGGGTCCCCCTGGGTGGGGAAGCGGAGATAGAGCGTATTCCCTCTGGGGGCCTGGGGCGGAGGCGGAGGCGGGGCGGGCCGTTCCTCCCGGCGGGGCGGGGCGTTCCGCCCGTAGCCCGTCGGGATCTGCATATCCTGCTCCAGAAGCCGCAGGTCGGAGGCCACGATCTGGGGGGCCTTCTCGTCCCGCACGGAGATGCGCCCCTGCAGCAGCACGGGGGTGCCCTCCGCAATGCCGCTGGACCACTGATCCAGGGTCCGCTGGAAGACCAGGCTTTCGATGGAGCCGCTCTCGTCCTCCACGGTGACGTAGGCCATGAGGCTGTTGTTTTTGGTGGTCTTGGTTTTCACGGCGCTGACGATGCCCGTCACGTTCACGTTCTGCCCGTCCGTGTAGGCGGGGGTCCCCTCTGCCTCCTGGTCAAAGGCCGCCAGTATGGCCCCGATGGGGGCGGCGTGAAGCCGGGCGGAAAGCTCCCGGTAATCCTCCATGGGGTGGCCGGAGAGGTAGAGGCCCGTGACCTCCTTTTCCATTTTCATCAGCTCGGTCTTCGTGGCCTCGGGAATATCGGGCAGGGGGATCTCGCGGCTGCCCGTCTCCTCGCCGCCAAAGAGGTCGAACTGCCCCTCCAGATTGCTGCGGCGGTCGTCGGCAATGGCGTCCATGACCGGCTGGAATATGGCCAGAAGCTGGCTGCGCCTGGCCCCCAGGCTGTCGAAGGCGCCGGATTTGATGAGGCACTCCACGGCCCGCTTGTTCAGATCGGGGCCGTACATCCGCTCGCAGAAGTCGTAGAGGGAGGTGAAGGGGCCGTCGGCGGAGCGCTCCTCAATGACGCCGCGGATGAAGCCGCGGCCGATGTTCTTCACCGCCGCCAGGCCGTAGCGGATGTTCTCCCCGTCGATGGTGAAGCCGTCGCCGGATTTGTTGATGTCTGGCGGCAGGAGCTGGATGCCCAGCTCCCGGCATTCGGCGATGTACTCCGCCAGCTTGTCCGTCTTGTCCAGCACGGAGGTGATGAGGGCGGCCATGTACTGGCAGGGGTAGTAGTATTTCAGATAGGCCGTCTGATAGGCCACGATGGCGTAGGAAACGGCGTGGGCCTTGTTGAAGGCGTAGTTGGCGAAGTCCAGGATTTCGTCGTAGATATCCGCCGCCACCTCCGCCGGGACGCCGTTGGCCACGGCGCCGGGGATGTTCCGGGCCGGGTCGCCCTCAATGAAGGTCTTGCGCTCCCGCACGATCTCCGCCTGCTTTTTCTTGGACATGGCCCGGCGGATCATATCCGCCTGCCCCAGGGAGAAGCCCGCCAGCTGCTGGAAGATCTTGATGACCTGCTCCTGGTAGACGATGCAGCCGTAGGTCACGTCCAGAATATCCTTGAGCATGGGGTGCTTGTAGCGAATGCGCTCCGGGTGATGCTTGCAGTCGATGAAGCGGGGAATGGAGTCCATGGGGCCGGGGCGGTAGAGGGCGATGATGGCGGTGATGTCCTCGATGTTCTTGGGCTTGAGCCCCACGCAGACCCCCGTCATGCCGCTGCTTTCCATCTGGAACACGCCGGAGGTTTTGCCGAGGGTGAGCATTTCAAAGACCTTGGGGTCGTCGTCCGGGATCTTGCCCAGGTCGAAGTCCGGCTTCGTTTTCCGCACCAGCTCCACCGCGTCGTGGAGCACCGTCAGGTTGCGCAGGCCGAGGAAGTCCATTTTCAGCAGGCCCAGCTCCTCCAGCTGGGTCATGGGGTACTGGGTCACTACCGTCTCGTCGTTGGTGGAGAGGGGGACGTATTCATAGACGGGCAGCTTGGTGATGACGACGCCCGCCGCGTGGGTGGAGGCGTGGCGGGGCATGCCCTCCAGGGCCATGGCGGTGTCGAAGAGCTTTTTCATGCTCTCGTCCCGCTCATAGAGGTCGTGGAGGGGCTTGGAGAGCTTCAGAGCCTCCGTCAGCTTCATGTTCAGCGTGTTGGGCACCAGCTTGGAGACCGTGTCCGCCTCCGCGTAGCTGATCCCCTGCACCCGGGCCACGTCCCGGATGGCGGCCTTGGCCGCCATGGTGCCGAAGGTGACGATCTGGGCCACGTGGTCATGACCGTACTTGCGGTTTACATAATCAATAACCTCTCCCCGGCGCTCCACGCAGAAGTCAATGTCGATATCGGGCATGCTGACGCGCTCGGGGTTCAGAAAACGCTCGAAAAAGAGAGAATACTTCACCGGGTCCACGTCCGTGATCTCCAGGGTGTAGGAAACCACGCTCCCCGCCGCAGAGCCGCGCCCGGGGCCCACGGGGATGCCGGAGTCCTTGGCAAAGCGGATGAAATCCCGCACGATGAGGAAGTATTCATTGAAGCCCATGGAGTCGATAACGCCCAGCTCATAATCGAGCTGCCCCTGCAGCTCCGGGGCCCGCTCGCCGTAGCGCTTTTTAAGCCCCGCCTGGCAGAGCTTGCGCAGATAGCTTTTGCTGTCCGTCTCGCCGGGGGGGAGCTGGAATTCGGGCAGGTGATAGTTGCCGAACTCAAAGGCAAAGTCGCACGCGTCCGCGATCTTCTGGGTGTTGTCCGCCGCCTCGGGGTAGCCGGGGAAGAGGGAGCGCATCTCCTCCTCGCTCTTGAGATAGAATTCATCGGTCTCAAAGCGCATCCGGTCCGTGTCGTCCACGTTCTTCTGGGTCTGGATGCAGAGGAGCACGTCCTGGGCGTAGGCGTCCTCCCGGTTGATGTAGTGGGCGTCGTTGGTGACCACCAAGGGGATGCCCGTCTCCCGGCTGATGCGGAAGAGGCCGCTGTTCACCTCCCGCTGGGTGTCGATGCCGTGGTCTTGCAGCTCCAGGTAATAGTTGCCCTCCCCGAAGAGCGCCTGCATTTCCAGGGCCTCCCGCTTGGCGGCCTCGTATTCGCCCCGGGCCAGCAGCCGGGGCAGCTCCCCGGCCAGGCAGGCGGATAGGGCAATGAGCCCCTCGGCATGCTGCCGCAGCAGCTCCTTGTCGATGCGGGGCTTTACGTAAAAGCCGTCGATAAAGGCGCGGCTGACCATATAGCAGAGATTGCGGTAGCCGGTCTCGTTCTTGCACAGCAGCACCAGATGGCGGTTTTCGTTGTCGATGCCGTGCTCCTTCTGCTCCAGCCGACGGGGAGCCACGTAGACCTCGCAGCCGATGATGGGCTTGATGCCCGCCTTCTGCGCGGCCTTGAAGAAGGTGACCGCCCCGTACATGACGCCGTGATCCGTCACAGCGCAGGCGGTCTGTCCCATTTCCTTGACCCGCTCCACCAGCCGCTCGATCTGGCAGGCGCCGTCCAGAAGACTGTATTC
>CAMVOG010000128.1 GCA_947169005.1 uncultured Clostridia bacterium
CGTCCGACCACTTGGCCAGGGCGTGCTGCACCACGGTCTTGCCGCTGCCGAAGGGGCCGGGCACGGCGGCCGTGCCGCCCTTGGCCAGGGGGAAGAGGGTGTCGATGACGCGCTGACCGCTGGACAGCGGCACGCTGGGCAGGGATTTGCTCTTGTAGGGGCGGTTTTTGCGGACGGGCCAGCGCTGCATCATGGTCAGCTCCTCGACCTTGCCCGCCGGGGTCTTGACCCGGGCGATCACGTCCGTCACCTTATGGCTGCCGCCCTTGATCTCGATCAGCTCGCCCGCGATGCCGTGGGGGACCATGATCTTGTGCAGCAGGGCGCTGGTCTCCTGGACGGTGCCGATCACGTCGCCGCCCGATACCTGGGCGCCTATCTCCAGCACGGGGTGGAAATCCCAGACCCGCTCCCGATTCAGCGCCGGCATGGAAATACCGCGGGCGATGGTGGAGCCCGCCATTTCCCGGATCTCCGTCAAGGGGCGCTGGATGCCGTCATAGATATTCTCCAGCAGGCCGGGGCCCAGCTCCACGGAAAGGGGCAGCCCGGTGGTAACCACCTCGGCCCCGGGGCCGAGACCCGCCGTTTCCTCATATACCTGTATGGAAGCGCTGTCCCCGGTCATGTTGAGGATTTCGCCCTTCAGCCTGTTCTCGCCCACCAGGACCACGTCCGCCATATTGGCGTCCGCCAGCCCCACGGCGACCACAAGCGGACCGGAGACCTTCACGATTCTTCCGCTCATTCTTCTGACCATTCCTTTCACAAATGTTCAAAGGCAAATGGATTGCTCTTATAAGATCCCGGAGCCCACGGCCCGCTCCACTGCGGAGGTGAGGGCGGACATGCCGAGGCCCAGGCTCCCGTTCCGGGAGGGGATCAGGATCACGGCGGGGGTGACCTCGTCCTTATACAGGGCGATCTCGTCCATCATGCCGCCCGCCAGGTCCTCGCTGATATAGACGATGGCGTAGGTCTCCTTTTCCTTGCCCAGGCGGTGCAGGATGGCGCGGGCCTCGCCCGCGTCCTCCGCCGGGAAGACCTCCAGACCCAGGGCCTTGAAGCCGGAAATGCTGTCCTTATCGCCGATCACGGCGATCTTCATGCCGTTCATCAGACACCCTCCCTCAGTCGCGCGCGGGTCATCTCCGCCGGGAGCCCGGCGAAATGCCCCGTCATCACCAGGCGGACGGCGGAAAGCTCCGCCTCCACCGCGCCCAGATAGGCCAGAAGCGGCTTTTCCCCGAAGGGCGCCAGCTTCGCCTCGGAGAGGTAAGCGTTCTGTAGGCTGTCGCAGAGGCGCTCAAGCTCCGAGAGCTTGCCGCCCGTGGCCGCCGCGGCCGCCGCGCTCAGGGCGGGGGCCAGGCCGCTGTGGGCAAAGAGGGCCAGGGCCGCCTCCGGCGTTTCCGCCTTCTCCAGGAGGGCCTCGCGCTTCACGCTGCCGCCCTCGGCCAGGGCCAGGGCGATGAAGTCCGCGTCCTTATGGGAGCGCCAGGCGCGCACCAGGCCGCGGAGGTTGGCCGCGTCCACCTGCAGGGCCGCGTAGCCCTTTAAAAAGGGGCTGCGGGCCGTTTCACCGGCCTTGGCCAGCTCGGCAAAATAGGCCTTGTCCAGCAGGAAATCCGCAAGCTGGGGGTCCCCCGTCCGGGCCAGGGTCTCGTTTGCCTCGCGCATGGCCTTCGCCAGCAGGGGCGGCAGGGTATCCCAGGCGCCCTCCAGGAAGGCGGCGGAGAGCTTTTCCGGCGGGACGCGGCCTGCCCCGGAAAGCAGCGGCCCGGCCTCGGCCCCCACCGCGGCGGCCTTGATGAGGCACTTGGCGTTATGATAATCGTAGCGCAGGCGGAACACGTCCACCACCGCCGGCTCCGGCGCCAGCTCGCCCAGCTCCGTGAAGATGGCGGCGCGGCGCTGCGACAGCACCGCCTCCAGCTCCACGGGGCCGCAGGGGTCTGGGAGCTGCCAGCCCGCGTCCTCCAGGACCTTCAGGGCGTCCTGGGCGCTGCGGGAGTCCAGCATGCGCTCCAGCCGTTCCCGCCCCACAAGGCTGCTTTCCTTGGCGTGGACGTAGCCGGAGAGATATAGGTAATCGGTATCTTTGATCTTTTTGGCCGCCAAAGCCATCCCTCCTTTCAGCGGGAAGCGGCCCCATTACTCGAACAGGAGCTTTGCGACCTCACCGGCCAGCTCGCTGCGGCGCAGCTCCAGCAGCGTCTTTACGCTGCAGTTGGTCTCCACCCGGCCGCCCGATACGATCAGGCCGCCCTCGATGGGGCGCGTGGCCGCGGAGAGACGGAGCTCCCCCGTCTTTCCCGCTTTCTGAAGGGCGGCGTTGGCCGCCTCGGTAACGCGCTGACCGAGGCGCTCCCGGTCCGCCGCGTTGAAGATCAGCTCTTCCCTGCCGCTCTCCGCGGCCCGGACGGCCAGGGCGCACAGGAAGGCCTCGTACTCCGCCTCGGGCAGGTGCAGCAGCTTCTCCTCCGCCTTTTCAAAGCAGAGGGCGACCATGTCCTGCTTGAGCTGGAGCATGCGTTTTTTCGACTCGGTCTGGGCCGCGCCGCGGCGCAGCTCCACCCGGCGCTCCGCCTCCTGCTTGCCCTCGGAGACGACGCGCCAGTAGATGGCCTGGGCCTCATCCTTGTATTTGGCCAGGATTTTGTCGCATTCGACCTTGTTCTCAGCGGCCAGGGTGTTGATCTCCTGCTCCGCGTCCAGCCGGATGCGCTCGGTTATTTTATTGATTCCATTCATACGATCAGTCCCATCCACAGGTTTTGCCGCCCGCTCAGGCGAGGACAATGCCGTTGATCATCAGGAAGGAGACGAGAAGAGACAGGATGGCGTAGAACTCGACCATGACGCAGAAGAGGATGCCCTTCGCCCAGTCGTCAGGCTTCTTGGCCAGGATGCCGATACCGGCGGCGGCCACGCGGCCCTGGATGATGGCGGAAAGCAGGCCGCCGAAGGCCATGGGCAGGCAGGCGATGAAGATCTGCCAGCCGGAGGCCAGGCCCATGCCGCTGGCAAGGCTGCCGCCCAGGATACCGATCTTGGAGGCCACCAGGAACCAGACCACCAGGCCGTAAAGGCCCTGGGTGCCGGGAAGGACCTGCAGGATCATGGCTTTACCGAACTTGGAGGGATCCTCGGAAACGACGCCGCTGGCGGCCTCACCGGCGATGCCGGTGCCCTTGGCGGAGCCGATGCAGGAAAGACCCACCGCGAGGCTGCCGCCCAGCAGAGCCAGCGCCAGACCTCCAAAAGATTCAAAGAAACCCATTTTAGTTTTCCTCCTTTATAATTTGCGAATACTTCGTTTTGAATTGCAGGGGCTTGAAGGGCTTGCCTCCGTCCTCGTAGAATTTGCCGAAGAACTCCAGATATTGCAAACGCGCCGCGTGGACGAAGGTACCGATGATGTTGATGGCCATGTTGAAGAGCTGCGTGACCACGAAGATGATGAGGAACAGGATGAGCCCCACCAGCTTGGAGGAAAAGGCGCTGCCCGCCATATTGGCCAGCATGTTGAAGACCTGGGCGATAACGCTGCCCGCCAGCATCAGAGCCATCAGACGGGTATAGGAAAGGATGTCGCCCAGCCAGCTCGTGATGTCATAGAGGCTCTTGAAGCCGCCCACTGCCTTGCCGATGATGGTGGGCCGGTCTCTCCCCTGGGTAAGCACCAGGGCAAGGGCCCCGGCCAGGGCTACCCACCACGTCCCCGTGACGGCGCCCACGCCGATGCCCGCGAAGAGCAGCAGCCAGGAGCCCACGTCAAAGAGGGCGGCAAAAGGATGGCCGTCCCGAATGAGGATATAGGCCTTGATGAGCATGCCCGCCAGCAGATGCAGGCCGCCCACCGCCAGAGAGGCATACATGAACCACATGGGGTCCGCGCTGGGGTCCTTGATGCCCCAGAGGGGCAGCTTCGTAAGGTCCAGCGTCGCGCCGAAGAAATTAGGGATATAGCGCAGGGCGTCCCCAAAGAAGGAGCCGAAGAGCCAGCCGAAAATGAAGGTGGCAATGCCGCACTCCACCAGGAGCCCCGTCATATGCTTCATCATGCCGGGCTTCTTGATCTTCGGGCCCAGGATCAGCCCCAGCAGCAGAAGGACCAGGCCGTAGCCCGTGTCGGCATACATGATGCCGAAGAAGGCACAGAACCAAAAGGCGATCAAGGGGTTCGGGTCCACGTTTCTGTATTGGGGCAGGGAGTACATTTCCGTGACCATGTTGAGGGGACTCGTGAGCCGGTTGTTTTTCAGCTTCACGGGCACGTCGTCCTCCGGCCCCGGCTCCGCCGTCTCCCAGGCGCAGCAGCGGCTTTGCAGCAACTTTTCCAGCTTCGGCTCCGCCTCCGCCAGGACCCAGCCCTCCAGCAGGAAGACCTGCTCGGACATGAGGAGCTTTCCCTTGGCCTCCTCCGCCTCGATTTCCTGGGTGAGGCGGTCATAATAGAGCTTGAGCTGCTCCCGCTTCGCGCCCAGCTCCTTCAAGGCGGCGGTCTCCCGCTCCTGCTCCCGCTCCGTTTCCTCCAGGCGCTTTTGCAGGGCGGCGACGTTTTCCTCCGCCTGTCCGCTCATGCCCTCAAAGGAAACGCGCTCGAAGCCGAAGCTCCGCAGCACCTGGCCCACGGCCTCCTCGTCCCGGCGCAGAAAGACCGCTGCCAGCCCGTGCTGGGCCTTGTCCGACCCGGCGGGGATGAGCTGCACAGCCTCCGTCACCTCCCGCAGGGCCGCTTCCAGGGCCTCCGGGGACTTGGACGCCGGGATCGTACCCAGGCGCACGCGGGTATGCTCCGTATCCCCCGCATCCAGGGGGATGCCGCTGCCCCGCCACAGCTCCAGGGAAAGGATGGCGGAGCGCAGGCGCCCCTGCTCGGCCAGGAGGGCGGCCAGAGTCGCGTCCCCCTTCTCCAGCCGGTCCAGCGTTTCCCGCGCCTCCTCCGGCAGAGCCGGGTCAAAGAGGCGGGAAAGCTTCACCTCCGGCAGGGCCGGGAAAAGCCCGCTTTTCACATAAGCGTATTTGTCCAGGAGCTTGAGCCCCGCCGCCGTCCGCGTCTGCTCGGCGCGGGCCTCCATGAGCCGGGCCGGGTCCTCCCGCTCGGAGGCCAGGCTTCTGAGGTCCTCCTCAGCCGCCGCATCCTCGCGGATCTCGACGCAGCCGAGGCGCTGCAGCTCCCGCAGCAGCTGCTCCCGGTCACTCCGCATGGCCAGCATGCGAAGCTTTTTCATCTTCATGATGGCCATTAGCCGTTCACGACCCTCCCGACAATGTAATCCACCGCTTTATCCAGGCGTTTTTCCACACCCGCCCGGGTCACGGCGCGCTTGTTTTCCGTAGAGCTGGCCGCCTCCGAGGCGATGCGCGCCCCGGTTTTTTCAGCCTCCGCCAGCATGTTGGCGACCTCGGCCTCCGCCTCCTGCTCCGCCTTGGTCAGAAGGGCCTTCCCCTCCTCCTCGGCGTTGGCCAGGAGCTTCCGCGCCAGGGCGGCCGCCTCGGTCTTCGCCTTGCGCGCTGTTTCCTCCGTCTCACGGATCTCGCTGAAAACGTCCGCTGACAACTGCGTTCCCTCCTTCCGAGCCCTGCCGGGCGAGCCCGGCAAAGCAAGCTGATCCGGAAAGCGCTTTCCGGAATACAATTAACAACATTATCTGATTATAACCCAAGTACGCCCTCCGCGCAAGTGATTTTTTTCCTTATTTCTCCCCTTCGGCGGCACTTCATACGCTTTTTTTCGTCAAAAAACGTTTTTTCCCGATTAAAATCATTTCATGTTGATTATTTTGCAGATTAGCGCTATACTGTTATATGGGACCAAGGAGAAATAACTTGCTTGGAGGAAGAACATGGAACAGACAAAAAAACCCCGAAAGCGCAGATTGGGAGATCGGAAGGATGGCCGCCGCCTGCGCACGCTGGACCCGTTTTTCACCTTTGTACCTTTTATTATGAAGGACCGCAACGACTCCACCAATTTTTTTGAGGACCGCGTCGAGCTCTCCGCCGCGGAGAAATATCTGCGGGAGAAACGCCAGGAAGGGCTAAAGGGCGTGGGGATGCTCCACCTGTTTCTGACGGCTTACGTCCGCTGCGTCGCAAAATACCCCGGCTTGAACCGCTTTGTCTCCGGCCAGCGGGTTTACGCCCGCAACAACATTGAGGTCTGCCTCGCCGTGAAGCGGACGCTGACGCTGGACGGCTCGGAGACAACCATCAAGGTGGAGCTGGAGCCCACGGACCGCATCGAGGACGTTTTCCGCAAGATGAACACGGAGATCGACAAGATCAAGAACGGCGAGGAGGAAAACGGCACGGAGAAATTCGCCGCCGCCTTCGCCAAGTTTCCCTCTTTCCTTTTCCGCTTCTCCATTCGCTTTTTGAAGCTGCTGGATTATTACGGGCTGCTGCCCCAGGCAGCGGTAAACGTGAGCCCCTTCCACGGCTCCTTCTTCATTACGGACCTGGGCTCTCTGGGCATCCCGCCCATTTACCACCACCTGTATAACTTCGGCAACGTGCCCATCTTCCTGGCCTTTGGCGCGAAGTACCGGGAGCGGGAGCTGGCCGCGGACGGCAGCGTGGTGGAAAAGCGCTACGTAGATTATAAGGTGACTACCGACGAGCGCACCGTGGATGGGCTGTATTACGCCATGGCCTTCCGCAACCTGAAGCACCTGCTGCGCAATCCCAAGCTGCTGGACGAGCCTGTGATCGTCAACGAGGATATCGACTGAAAAAAGCATAACCGCCGCGGTCCAAAACACGGGCCGCGGCGGTTTTTGCTTGTGTATATCACGAATTATAGGGGCGGAAGCGGATCATTTGCAGGGTGTAGCGCTCCGCCTGAGAAAGCTCCTCCTCCGGCCTGTGGACAAGATAGTGCAGCACCGGTACCAGAGAAGTATCCTCAAAAGCGACGGGCACCAGCTTCAGAGAGCGCTTGTTGGCGGCATACTCCTTACGGATGGAGGAAAGGGTGAAGACAGCGGCGGCGTCCGAGCCCGCCACATATTTGACGATGGATTCCTTATTGGGCAGCCGCGTGGCCGTGCCCCGGAACAGATGCAGGAACCAGGGG
>CAMVOG010000129.1 GCA_947169005.1 uncultured Clostridia bacterium
TTTCTGCTCTTATTCACCGAAAACTGCATGCTTCGGCAAAGTTTTTCACAGGGCAAAAGGGCCCGCAGGCGGAGTTTTTCACATTTTCCACAGGGTTTTCCACAGGTTTTCCCCATTTGCATAGCGGGGAAAGATGCATTCATCGGTTGACGTAATGCCTTTTCCGTGCCGTCGCGCGCTCTGTTTTCCCCCGCATTCAAATCTGAAAACTAAAAACAAAATATTATATTCTCAAATCCCTCCGTCTGTGCTATACTAAGGAAAAACAGGAAACGGAGGAACCATACCATGCTCAAGCACATCATCATGTTCAAGCTCAAGGAGGAGTACGACGGGCACAGCCGGGAGGAAAACGCGGAGAAGCTCGTCGCCATGTCCCGCTCCCTGGTGGGGAAGATCCCCACGCTCCGCTTCAGCGAGACCCACGCCGACTGCGCCAGAAGTCCCATCAGCTTCGACGTGGTCATCGAGCTGAGCTTTGACGACCCCGAGGGTCTGCAGAGCTTCCACGAGCATCCCCTGCATATGGAGCTGGTGCATTTTGCCGACGCGGCCTCCGAGCAGCTGGCCGCCGTGGACTACGTCTACTGAGCCGTGGACAAAACCAACGCCATGCGCCTGCTGGAGCAGGCCGGGGTCCCCTTCCGGGTGCTGGAATACGCCTGGGACGAGGCGGACCTTTCCGGCGTCCACGCCGCCGAGGTCCTGGGCCTGCCCGTGGAGCAGGTCTTCAAAACGCTGGTGACAAGAGCCGCCTCCGGGGGGCTCTACGTCTTTTGCATCCCCGTTGCGGAGGAGCTGGAGCTGAAAAAGGCCGCCCGGGCCGTGGGGGAAAAGTCCCTGGCCATGGTCCACGTGAAGGAGCTGCTGCCGCTGACGGGATACATCCGGGGAGGCTGCTCCCCCGTGGGCATGAAGAAGAAGTACCCCACCGTGCTGGACGAGACCGCGATCCTCTTTGATGAGATCGCCGTCAGCGCCGGGCGGCGGGGCACCCAGCTTCTGCTCTCCCCCACCGCCCTGGCGGAATACGTCGGGGCGGAGCTGGCGGACGTGACGGGGCAATGACGGGGCGGGAGGCGCAGCATGGCAGACTATGAGCTGATCCGCTCGGATCGAAAAACCGTAGCTCTGGAGGTCACGCGGGACGGGAGAACGCTGGTGCGCGCTCCCCGACGTATGCCGCAGAAGGACGTTGAGCGCTTTGTGGCGGAGCATGAGGACTGGCTCAACAAGGCCCTGGACAAGCAGCGAGCCCGGCAGGAGCAGTATCCCGAGCCCGACGAGGCGGAGCGGCAGCGCTGCATCGCCCTGGCGAAGGCGACCCTGCCCGGGCTGGTGGCGAGCTATGCCCGGCGGATGGGCGTCACGCCCACGGGCATCACCGTCACCGGGGCGACCACCCGCTTCGGGAGCTGCAGCCCCAAAAACCGGCTCTCCTTCTCCTGGCGGCTCATGCGTTACCCCACCCCGGCGGTGGAATACGTGGTGGTCCACGAGCTGGCCCACATCCGACACAAGAACCACGGCAAGGACTTTTACGCCTTCATCGCCTCGGTGCTCCCGGACTATAAGGAGCGGGAGAAGCTGCTGCGCTGAGGGCGAAGAGAGGCCGCAGCAAGGCTTTTCTTTTTCGCCAAAATGTGCTATGCTGTGGAAAAGGAGGCGCAAGCCATGATCGAGATCACTCTCCGCGTCGATGAGATCGACTACGACGCCCTGGCGGACCTGCTGCTGCCCGCCCTGCTGGAACGGGTGGAGAACGACAGCATCGGCCGCTTTTTCATCCGCTCCCCCGAGGCCGGGGAGCAGATGGCCCGCAAGCTGCTGGAGCGCATGAGTCAGGAGCAGAAGGACGCGCTGCTGACGAAGTTTCTTTCCTCCAACCGGGAGAAGGGCGCGGAGCTCCTGCAAAATATGGCCGCTCAGAACGGCGTAAAGCTGCGAGTAACGGATCTGGAGGCACGGACGGTATAAACAATGGACAATTATCCATTGTCCATTGTCAATTATCAATTATCTTGAGGTATCACCATGTCCCTTTCCCTTATTCCCCGGCTGCGGGTAGACCGCGCGCTTTCTCTGACCCCCGCCTTTCTGCGGGAGCGGGGCGTGCGGCTGCTGCTGCTGGACCTGGACAATACCCTGGCCCCCTACTCCGGGACGGGCCCCACGGCGGAGCTTTTCGCCTGGAAGGAGGCCCTGCTGGAAGGGGGCGTGACGCCCTTTATCGTTTCCAACACCAAGACCGAGCGGGCAAAGCGCTTTGCCGCCGCCTGGGGCGTGGACTACGTGGACGGGGCGGGCAAGCCCCGGGGCCGGGGCATCCGCGCGGCCCTAAAGCGCTGCGGCGCGGCCCCCTCCGAGGCGGCCCTGGCCGGGGACCAGGTCTTCACCGACGTGCTGGGCGCCAACCGGGCCGGAGTCCTTTCCATCGCCGTCAAGCCCCTGGAATTGAAAAACCCCCTCTATATCCTGCGATATCTCGTCGAGCTGCCATTCCGGGCGCTGTGCCGCAATGCGGCACAGCGCAAATCAATACAATAAAGGAGCATCACAACCATGAACCATCTTGAACCCATCAAGGCCGCGGTGAAGGCCGCGGAATTTGACGCCTTGCTTATTACCTCCCCCTCCAACCGGCGCTACGCCACGGGCTTCCCCTCCACGGCGGGCATGGCCCTCGTCACCGGGGAGGACGCCTGGTTTTTCGTGGACTCCCGCTACATTGAGGCGGCGGGCAAGGCCATTACCGGCGCCCATGTGGAGATGACCGATAACCAAAACACCTATGTGGTCAAGCTCAACGCCCTCTTTGCCGAGCTGGGCGTCAAGACCCTGGGCGTGGAGGACGCGGCCATGAGCCACGCGGAATATCTGGACTACGAAAAGCAGCTCAAGGTCAAGCTGCTGCCGGGGCAGAAGCTGCTCTCCGGCCTGCGCCAGAGCAAGACCGAGGACGAGATCGAGCGGCTCATCAAGGCCCAGCGCATCGCGGAAACGGCCCTGGCGGAGGTGCTGCCCCTCATCAAGCCCGGCGTCACCGAAAAGGAGATCGCCGCCGAGCTGACCTACCGGATGCTGCGCCACGGGGCGGAGAACAATTCCTTTGACCCCATCGTGGTCACGGGCGTCAAGAGCAGCATGCCCCACGGCGTCCCCGGGGACGTGAAGGTGGAGGCGGGCAGCTTCGTCACCATGGACTTCGGCTGCATCTGGGACGGCTACTGCTCCGACATGACCCGCACCGTGGCCGTTGGCCATGTGACCGACGAGATGAAGAAGGTCTACGAGACCGTGCTGGCCGCCCAACTGGCGGGCATCGCCGTCGCCAAAGCGGGCGTTCCCGGCAAGGAGATCGACGGGGCCGCCCGGGACTACATCGCCAGGTCGGGCTACGGGGAGTATTTCGGCCACGGCTACGGCCACAGCCTGGGCCTCGACATCCACGAGAATCCCAACGCCAACCCCACCAACCCGGACCCCATGCCGCTGAACGCCGTCTGCTCCGCCGAGCCGGGCATCTACCTTCCCGGGCGCTTCGGCGTGCGCATTGAGGACGTGATGATCCTGCGGGAGGATCACGCCGAGGTCATCACCAAGGCCCCCAAGGAACTGATCGTGCTGTGAGGCAAGTGCTCAGGACTCAGTACTCAGGACTTAGGACTCAGTACTCAGTACTCAGGACTTAGTACTCAGGACTTAGAGTACTCAGGACTTAGTACTCAGGGCTTAGGGCTCTGAGCTCTGAACTCTGAACTCTGAACTCTGAACTCTGAGCTCTGAGCTCTGAACTCTGAACTCTGAACTCTGAACTCTGGACTCTGGACTTAAGAAAGGAGCGGACGATATGGCAGAGCTGATCGCGGGCTTTGACCCGGCGGCGGAGTGGGAGGCCCTGGGCCCCCGGCCCGCAGCCGAGGCGCGGACGGCTTTCTTCAAAAAGCTGCGGAAGGCGGGCTATCTGGTGCCCTGCAAGAAGGACAGGCCCCAGGAGCTTTCGGTCATCAACGACCAGAAGAACAAGCGGGCCATGCTGCCCCTCTTCACCTCTGAGGAGGAACTGGACAAGTGGCCCTTCCCCAAGGAGGCTTCCTCCCTGCTGGACTTTGACACTCTGAAAGGCATCGTGATCGACAAGCCCGACACCATCCAGGGCCTGGCCATCAACCCCTTCGGGCGCTCACTGACCCTGCTGCTGCACCAGCTGCAGGAGATCGACTCCCTCACCAAGGGCTATTCCTACGAGCGCTCCCAGAACCGAGGGGAGGTCCGCTTCTTCCCCCTCTTCGTGACGGTGCCGCCCCTGGAGGCGGCGCTGAAGGTGCTCTTCGACGGCTTCGACACCGTTTACCGGGCCTGGCTGCTGCTGGCCCAGCCCAAGGAGGAGCTGGCCCCCCACCTGGCCATGATCATCGACTTTTCCGGCGACAGGGCCAAGCTCTTCGCACAGGTGGCGGACCTGCTGCGGCCCTATATGAAGAAAGGGGACCGCTTCGATCTGACCAAAGCGGACTACAAGCTGCTGACTATCGCGGAAAAGGCGGCAAAGCCGGTGTATGTGCGGGAGTAGTTTCAAGTTTAAAGATTATAGTTTAAAGTTTCAAAAAGGATGCGGGAGCGGCCGAGGCCGCTCCCGCAAACATTATTGCCGCTTTAAACTTTTTAAACTTTAATCTTTACACTTAAACAGGCGTAAAGCCGATGCGGGAATGGACGCCGTCGGTGTCGATATCGTAGATGATGGAGCCGTTTTCCGAAACGGACTTGTCACAGGTGACGTTCTTGCCGATGAGGTATTCCTTCACCACGGCGTCCGTATCGTCGGTCTCGATTTCCTGGAAGAACACGTCCCGCATCTGGTTGCCGCTGCACTGGTTGAAGATCTCGCGGATCATTTCATACTCCATGGTTTTTTCTCCTTTCTATAGCCCGAGAGCGGCCCTGGCCTGCTCCCGCAGACGGCCCAGGGCCAGCTTGCCGCTGGAGGTCCTGGGCAGCGTATCCATCATTACCACGTAGCGGGGCACCTTGAAATAGGCAAGCCGCGCCGCCACCCGCTCCCGCAGCTTCTCCGGCTCCGGCCTCGCGCCGGGGGCGGGCACCACGCAGAGGCAGATCTCCTCGCCGTAATGGGCGTCCGGCACCGCCACGGCCTTGACCTCCCGGATGGCGGGATCCGCCTCGAAGAGGGCCTCGATCTCGCCGGGGGAAATGTTCTCGCCGCCCCGGATGATCAGCTCCTTCAAGCGCCCGGTGATATGCAGGCGGCCATCGCCGTCGATAAAGCCCATGTCCCCGGTCCGGAGCCAGCCATCCTCCAGCGCTGCGGCGGTGGCCTCGGGATTGCCCACGTAGCCCTGCATGACGCTGAAGCCGCGCATGCAGATCTCTCCCTCCTGCCCCGGGGGCAGGGTCTCCCCGGTGGAAACAGAGCGGATCTTCCCCTCCGTATGCTCAATAAAGCGGCCAACGGAGCCCGCGCGGACGGCCAGCGGCTCCTCATACCCGCAGAAGGTGTAGCCCGCCGTGGCCTCGGTCTGCCCCAGGGAGGACAGGAGCCGGAAGCCCAAGGCCCGCTCCACCTCCTCAAAGAAAGCAGGGGTGTAGACGGAGCCGCCGATGACCCCCACCCGCAGAGAGCTGAGATCAAAGTCCTCCGCGTGGTTGCGGGCCAGCATGGCGGAATAGAGGGTGGGCACCGCGTGCAGCACCGTCACCCGGTCCCGCTCAATGGCGTTGAAGAGCGTGCGGGTCCGGCGGTTTTCCGGGAAGTAGAGACAGGCCCCGGAGAAAAGGGCCGAGAGGATGTTCGCCGTCATGGAAAAGCAGTGGAACATGGGGATGGCGACGCAGAACTTGTCCCTTTCGTCGGCGCGCATGGCCTGAATGTGCAGCAGCGCCGTGTTGGCCCGGGAAAAGTGGGTGGTCAGCACTCCCTTGGAGGCGCTGGTGGTGCCGGAGGTAAAGAGGATCATGTCCGCATCCTCGGGCAGCACGGCGGCCTTCGCCGCTTCCAGGGCCTCGGGCGGCACGGCCTCGCCCTCCGCCTCCAGTGCAGCCAGGGACAAAAAGCCTTCTTCCTCTCCCTCGCCTATGTAGACCCTGCGGCCCCGGGGCTCCAGCCGGCGGGCGACGGCGGGAAAGCGGGTCTCCCGGAAGCCATCGTCACAGATTAGCAGCTCCGCCCCGGAGAGCGCGAGCTGATGGCGCAGCTCCCCCTCCCCCAGGCTGGTGCCCAGCATGACGGCCACGGCCCCGATCTTTTCCAGGGCCAGGAAGCAGGCCAGGGTGTTGGGCCGGTCGTTCCCCCAGAGGGCGGCGCGGCTCCCCCGCCCCAGCCCAAGGGCCAGAAGCCCCCGGGCGATGCGGTCCGTCCAGGCGTCCAGCTCGCCGTAACTGAGGCGGCGGCCCCGGTACTCCACCGCCGTTTGATTTTCAAAACGCCGGCACGTTTCGTCAAACAACGCGCCCAGCGTGATCCTGCGCAGCTCAGGCATAGAATGGTTCCCTGCCTCTTTCTGTTTTTTGTTCATTATAGCCCAAAGGCGAAAAAAAGACAATATCTATTATCTCTTATCTTTTATCTCTTCTCTTCTTGACAAATACCCCCCAAAGGTATATTCTCTTTTCAGATACCCCTTCCGGGTATCAAAAAAGGCAAAGGAGGCTGCCGTCATGCCCGAAGACTGCTGCGCCCCTGCGGAAAATGAGCGCCGCTATAAGCACACGCCCCGGGACGAGGAAACCGTGCGCAAGCTGCAGAATCGGCTGAACAGGGTGATCGGCCAGCTGGGCGGCATCAAGACCATGCTGGACGAAAACCGCTACTGCGGGGACATCCTCACCCAGGTTTCCGCCGCGGAGAGCGCCCTGCAGAGCATCGGCTACATCATTTTGCAGGAGCATATGGAGACCTGCATGGTGGAAAAAATACAGGCCGGGGAGACCGAGATCATCCCCGAGGCTCTTGAGCTGATCAGGAAGCTGAAATAAGTATTCAGGCAATAGGGGACCTCTAAAAACGCCAGCAACGAAAACTTCGCATTTGGGGTGGATATTC
>CAMVOG010000130.1 GCA_947169005.1 uncultured Clostridia bacterium
TTTTGGGGATCATGGTCTTGACCTTGTCCAGCAGCTCGGGCATGGCGTCCACGACCTTCTCCACAGAGCTGCTCGCGGCGGGCTGGGCGTTGATGATGCGCACGTTCCCGTCCTTCACCACCAGGAAGGCCACCGGCGTGATGTTCACGCCCGCGCCGCTGCCGCCGCCGAAGTTGGCGTTGGCCCCGGCGTTCTTGCCCTGGAAGTCGGAGCCGCCGGAGGCGAAGCCGAAGCTGACCTTGGACACGGGGATCAGGGTGATGCCGTCGTCGGTCCGAATGGGGGAGCCGACGATGGTGTTCACATCGACCATTTCCCTTATTTTGCTCATGGTGGTCTCCATCAATTCACCGATCGGATGCTTTTCCATAATTCTTCTTCCTTTCCGCGATTTCTCGCCTCGTCAGCTTCTCGTTTTTCGGCTCCTCTTCGGGAGGCGTTTTTGCTTTCCGTTCATGGGGCGGCGCGTATTTCCTGTGTATTTTGATAAAGCGGCCCCCGGCCCGCAGGGCGATGGCCACGACCCAGAGGGGGCGGATCCGCAGGTCCCCATGGGCCCATACCAGGGTCTCCGAGGCCGTGAAGTCCACGTCGCTGGTCACATCGACGTGCTTTACCTTCAGCTTTTCCTTGAGCAGGGGCACCAGCACCCCGGCCCCCGCCCAGGCGCCGCCGAAGCTCATGGCGGCCTTGGCCGGGTCCTCCGGTGAGGCGAAGCAAAAGTGCAGCTCGATGCGCTTGAAGATCAGCTTATTCAGCAGGCCGCCCAGGGCCTGGGTCCCCACGGGGATCAGCTCCAATATTTCCTTGATGCCGCCGCCCTTCTTCTCCTTGGGCTTCTCCTTCTGTTTTTTCTTTTCAACGGCCTTTGCCTTTTTCTTTTCCGCCTTTTGGGCGGCCTTTTTTGCCTTTTTTTCCTCATCCCCCGGCTTGGGCTCCCGGGGCAGAAGCAACAGACGGAGAGGCCCCGCCCGCAGCCAGAGGTGGAAGCCATCCTCGTCGTACACCGCCTCCCCGCCCACGGGGATCAGCAGGAGCAGGAAGATCAGCAGCAGGATACCGCCGATGATGTATAACGCAAGCACGGACTCACCTCCCCGCATGCGGCCTTTGGCCGCGGAAACTAATGAATAATTATGGTGGCGCTGCGCACTTATTTCAATATCCCGCGGAGCGGGCACCTTCATTATTCGTTATTCATTTTTAAGTTTTCAGTATCCATTTGCGCAGCCTCCGGCCCCTCCGGCAGCGGGTCGCCGCCGGGCAGCTCCTCCAAGGGGGGCAGCTCCTCCAGGGACTGGAGCCCGAAGGCCCGCAGGAAGCCGGGGGTCGTGCGGTAGAGCAGGGGGCGGCCGGGCACGTCCAGCCGTCCGCAGGGCTCGATCAGCTCCCGCTCCGTCAGAAGGCCCACGGTGTAGCTGCTGTCCACGCCGCGGATCTGCTCGATATAGGTCTTGGTGACGGGCTGGAAGTAGGCCACCAGGGTCAGCACCTCCATGGCCGCGGGGGAGAGGCGGGGCGGCTTGCGGGTCTCCAGTGCCCGGCGCACATAGTCCCCGTTCTCCGGGGCGGAGCAGAGCTGCAGGCTGTCCTCCAGCCGCAGGAGTCGGACGCCCCGCCGCTCGTAGGCGTAGCCGTCCGCCAGCCGCCCGGCGGCGGCCAGCAGGTCCTCCTCCGCCGCGCCGGTGACGGCGGCGAGCCGCTCCAGGCTCACCGGGTCCCCGGAGGCGAAAAGGATGCTCTCGATGATCCCGTCCAGCTCATGCTCCATGGTTTTCCTCCTCCTGACTCTTTTCGGGCAGCTCGGCCACGTATTCCCCGTTTTCCTCCACCAGCAGCAGGCTCCCGCTGCGGCAGAGCTCCAGCACCGACACAAAGGAGGCCACCAGCTCCGAGCGGCTTTTCGCCTCCCGGAAGATGTCCCGCACGCTCATGCGGCGGCGGCGGCGCATCTCCGTCATGATCTCCTCGGACTTTTCCCCGATGGGGTAGACCAGCCGGGCCGGAGCAGCGAAGCTCTCCGGGATGCCGGGGGCCTCCGTTTCCCGGGCGAGGATCAGCAGCATGAGGCGGCGCAGCTCCTCCTTTTCGTGCTGATAGCGGTAGCCCTTTTCCTTGCCCAAGAGCTCCGGCTGCTTGACGAAAAGCCCCTCGCCCCGGGCCGCCATGGGGGCCAGCAGGTCCGCCATGTGCTTGGCCCGCTCGTACTCCCGGCGGCGGCGCAGCTCCTCCAGGCTGTTTTTCAGCTCGTCCAGCTCCTCTACGGGCTCCGTCCCGGCCAGGACCGTCTTGGCCTTGATATACGTCAGATGGGAGGCCATGGCTACGAACTCGCTGGCGATCTCCAGGTCCATGCGCCGCATCTCGGCCAGGTAGTCCAGATACTGCTCCAAAAGCGCGGAGATGCGGATATCCTGGATCTCCACCCGGTTGCGGCTCAGAAGCTGCAAAATCAGCTCCAGGGGGCCGTCAAAGTCCACGTATTCACTTTTGCTCCGGACCACTCCGTCCAGGTGAAAACGCAATTCGTCCAAGGAGATACCACCTTTGAGCTTTTAGTATTTTAGTTCACTTCAAATCAACGGAAGCTAAAAACCAAATACTAAACACTATGCGCTATCCGTTCACCAGCGCGAAGCCCCAGCGGGCCGCGTTGAAAAACTGCTCGAAGAGGAAGCCGCCCACGGTCCGCAGGGGGCCGGAGACGACGCCCGAGAGCATCAGCGCCACAATGAGAAGCATGCCGTAGCGCTCATAGCGCATCAGCGTGAGATAGGCCCGGTCCGGCAGCAGGGAGAAGAGGACCTTGGAGCCGTCCATGGGCGGGATGGGGATAAGGTTGAAGACGCCGAGGCTCAGGCTCAGATAGGCCGTGGTGTCCATGAGGTCGATCACCGTCTGCCCGAAGGAGGAGCCGTAGAGCCAGCTTGTCAGAAGGCCCCGGATGAAGAGCGCCAGCGCCGCCAGCACAAAGTTGGAGGCGGGTCCCGCCAGGGCCGTGAGGGCCATGCCCCGCTTGGGGTGGCGGAAATTCATCATGTTCACGGGCACGGGTTTGGCCCAGCCGATGCGGAACACGAGCAGCATCACCAGGCCGATGGGCTCGATGTGCCGCAGGGGATTCAGCGAAAGCCGCCGCTGGGTCTCCGCCGTGCGGTCCCCCAGGGCCAGGGCAGCCAGCCCGTGGCAGAGCTCATGGATCGTGATGCAGATCACGGCGGGGATCACGCTCAGCAGCGTATTCAGCAGCCAGGACCAGTTGAGGCCCCGGATCACGTCGGCAAAGCTCGTCACAGGCACAGCCTCCCGATCTCCCCGATCAGCAGGTCCCTGTTCAGCCCCGTCTCAGCGGAAAAGGGGATCAGCAGGTCCTGCTCCCGCAGGGCCAGGGTCTCCCGGATACGGGCCAGGTTGGGCTCGATCTCGCTTTTTTTCAGCTTGTCCAGCTTGTTGGCCACCACCAGCATGGGCCGCGCGGCGGCCTTGAACCAGTCCGCCATGGTGCCGTCGTCCGCCGTGGGCTTATGCCGGGCGTCCACGATGAGGCAGCCGGCGGTGATCTGACCGGCGGCAAAGTAGCTTTCCATGAGGCGGGCCCAGCGGTCCCGCTCCGCCTGGGAGACCTTCGCGTAGCCGTAGCCGGGGATGTCCACCAAATAAAGGGCCCCGTCCGCCAGGAAATAGTTGATATGCACCGTTTTCCCCGGCTGGGCGCCCACCCGCGCAAAGTTTTTGCGCCGCACCAGGCAGTTGATCACCGAGGACTTGCCCACGTTGGAGCGGCCCGCGAAGACCAGCTGGGGCAGCCCGTCCCGGATGAACTGCTCGGGCTTCACCGCCGAGGTGACGAATTCCGTTTTCAGTATATTCATGCTTCCCGTTCCCTGTCCAGCAGCACCACGGCCCGGGCGGCGATGCCCTCGCCCCGGCCCGTGAAGCCGAGGCCTTCCTCCGTGGTGGCCTTGACGCTGATATTGTCCGCCCCCGTGTCCAGGGCGGCGGCGATGCGCTCCCGCATCAATGGAATATGGGGGGCCAGCTTGGGCCGCTGGGCGATGACGGTCACGTCCGCGTTGCCGAGAACGTAGCCCCGCTCCCGCACCATGGCGTAAACGGCCTTTAAAAGCTCCAGACTGTCGGCTCCCCGCCAGCGCTCGTCGCTGTCCGGGAAGTGCTGCCCGATGTCCCCCAGGGCCAGGGCCCCCAGCAGAGCGTCGCAGAGGGCGTGAAGGGCGGCGTCCGCGTCCGAATGGCCCAGCAGCCCCTTCTCCCAGGGGATCTCCACCCCGCCCAGGACCAGCCTGCGGCCCTCCGTCAGCCGATGCACGTCATAGCCTTCCCCGATCCTCACGGGCTCTGCCTCCCCTCTAAGATGAGCCCCGCCAGCACCAGGTCACGGGGCGTGGTGATCTTGAGGTTGTCCTCCTCACCGGGGACCACCGTTACCTTCATGCCCAGCCGCTCCACGGCGGAGGCGTCGTCCGTGATCTCCCAGCCCTCATCCCGGGCCTTGGTGAGCGCGGCCTTCAAAAGCTCCGGGTCAAAGACCTGGGGGGTCTGGGCGGCATATAGGCTCGCCCGCTCCGGCGTTTCCTCCACGGAGCCGGCCTTCACCCGCTTCACCGTGTCCCGCACGGGCACGGCGGGGATGGCTGCCCCCGTCCGGGCCGCCTTGACCACCAGCGCCTCGATGAGGGCGGGGGTCACCAGGGGCCGCGCCCCGTCCTGCACCGCCACAAGACCCGCCTCGGGCCGCAGCTGGGCCAGGCCGCACATCACGGACTCCGCCCGGGTCTCGCCGCCCCGGACGACGCACTTTACCTTCCGGAAGCCCTGCTCCTTGCAGAGCCGGGCCAGCAGGGGAATGGATTCCTCCCTCGTGACCAGGATGATCTCGTCAATATAGGGGCTGGCCTCGAAGGCCGCCGCCGTATGGGCGATGACAGGGCTGCCCCCCAGCGCGGCCAGGATCTTGTCCTCGCCGCCCATGCGGGAGGAGCTGCCCGCCGCCACGATCACCACCGAGGCCGCCTCCACCTTGGGCGTGGCGGGCTTGGCGGCCTTTTTATCCTTCTTTTTAAACAGGGACATGAAATCACCTCGGAATAGGAAAAGACAAATGGAAACGGTTTACGCCGCGAACTGCTTCAGGATATCCTTGATGAGGGCCACGCACCAGTCCATGTATTCGGCCACGGCGTGCTCATAGGGGCCGTGGTGGGCGTAGCTGCCCGTGGGGAGATTGGGGCAGGGGAGGCCCCGGTAGGTGAGCTGGGCCCCGTCGGTGCCGCCACGGATGGGCACGGCCCGGGGCTCCACCCCCGTGGCGCGCATGGCGTCCATGGCTTTTTCCACCACGTCGAAATGCTGCTTGATGGCCTCGGCCATGTTGCGGTACTGCTCCTTCAGCTCCAGCTCCACGGTGCCCGCCCCGTACCGGGCGTTCAGCAGGGCGGCGATGTGGCGCATGGTCTGCTTGCGCTGCTCAAAGGCGGCGGCGTCGTGGTCCCGGATGATGTAGTGCAGGGCGGCGGTCTCCACGCTGCCCTCCATATCCGTCAGATGGAAGAAGCCCTCGTAGCCCTCCGTGTCCCGGGGAGTGTCCCCATCGGGCAGCATGGCGTTGAAGCGCATGGCCAGCAGGGAGGCGTTCACCATCGTGTCCTTGGCGGAGCCGGGGTGTACGTTGAAGCCGTGGAAGGTGACCTTGGCCGCGGCGGCGTTGAAATTCTCATACTCGATCTCGCCGGGGCCCACCCCGTCCAGGGTATAGGCCAGGGCCGCGCCGAAGCGCTTAAGGTCCATGAGCTCCGCGCCGTGGCCCACCTCCTCGTCCGGGCAGAAGCCGATGGCCACGGGGCCGTGGGGCAGTTCGCCCCGCAGCAGCTCCTCCGCCGCCGTCATAATGGCGGCCACGCCGGCCTTGTCGTCGGCCCCCAGGACCGTGGTGCCGTCCGTGACCACCAGGGTCTTGCCCACGAGCTCCTTCAAATGGGGGAAGGCCGCGGGGCTCAGCACGCGCCCGCTGTCCCCCAGGACCACGTCGCCTCCGTCATAGTTTTCCACCACCCGGGGCTTCACGTTCTCGCCGGAGAAGTCCGGGATCGTGTCCAGATGGGCCAGGAAGCCCACGCAGGGCTTGTCCTCCAGCCCCGGCGTGGCGGGCAGCTTCGCGTAAACGTAGCAGTGCTCGTCCACGAAAACGTCCCGGGCTCCCAGGTCGATAAGCTCCCGCTCCAGCTTCCGCGCCAGGTCAAACTGCCGCTGGGTGGAGGGCGTCGCCGTCCCGTCGTCGATGCTGGCGGTGTGGACCTTGGCGTATTCGATCAGTCGTTCATATGCGCGCATGGTGAAAACCTCGATTCTCTTTGTTATTTTGTGTCGGCGCGCGGCCTTTTTCTCGCGTTCTTTTCATAGATAATCCGCAGACCGTCCAGCAGCAGGTCGTCGTCCAGCTCGATCCTGCGGCGGCAGTGGGGGATGATGTGGCCCGCCAGGCCGCCGGTGGCGACCACGGTGGTTTCCATGCCCAGCTCTTCCTCAATGCGGTCCACAAGGCCGTCGATCATGGCGGCGCTGCCGTAAATAAGGCCGGACTGCATGCTGTCCACGCTGTTGGTGCCGATGACGGCGGGGGGCGTATCGTAGGAAATGCGGGGGAGCTGGGCCGTGCGGCTGGTGAGAGCGTCAAAGGAGACCCGCACGCCGGGATAAATGACCACGCCCAGCACCTCGCCCTGCTTGCCCAGCACCGTGAAGGTGGTGGCGGTGCCCAGGTCCAGGATCACCATGGGGCAGGTATAGCGGGCCTGAGCCGCCGCGGCGGCCACCACCAGGTCCGCCCCCAGCTCCGCCGGGTCGCCCACGGCGATGCGCACCCCGGTCTTGAGCCCGGGACCCACCACCAGGGGCCGCTTCCCCGTCAGCAGCACCAGGGTCTCCCGCAGCTTGTTCACCAGCGGCGGGACCACGGAGGGGATGATGAACGCGCCGATGGCCAGCCGCGTGGCCGTGACGCCGGTCTTCATGGGCTTGCCCTTGGCGATGGCCGCGCCG
>CAMVOG010000131.1 GCA_947169005.1 uncultured Clostridia bacterium
CTGCGCGCGTATTTACGGGCCACCGGGGACGGTGGCCCCTACAGGGCGCGGCGTTCCAAAGTATCTTTCATCTTTCATCTTTCATCTTCAATCTTTAATCTTTAATCTCTTATCCCTTATCTTTTATCTTTTATCTTATCTATCAAAGGGGTGCTTTGACGTGAAAAACAACGATCGGACCGGCTGCGGGTCGGTCAACGGCCCCGGCTGCCTATGACGGTACGGGAGGCGATGGCCGCGGTCCGGAGCCTCACGGGGGCGGCGGTGGAGGAAGCGAGCCTCTGCCGCTGGCTCTCGGAGCTGGACGGACGGGTGGCCCGGGAGCTGCTGGGCCGGGAGGCCCCGTCGCCCTACAGTCCCGAGGAGGGGGAGCGGGAGCTGCTGCTCCCCGCTCCCTGGGACGGGGGCGTGTACGTGCATCATCTGGAGGCGCAGAGCTATTACGCCAGCGGGGAGTATCTGCGGGCGGAGAACGCCCGGGTGCTGAGCGAATCGGCCCTGCTGGCCTGGTGCAGGCTGCGCCGCCGGGAAACGCTGCCGGAGCGGACGAGCTGGAAGCTCTGACGGCGGGAAAGGAGAAACTATGCTGAAATGGAATGAAATGAAGCTGACGGAGGAGGGGCGCTGGCTCTGCGCGGGCTGCTGCCTGTCGGCGGACGAAAAGCCCGTTGAGACCGTGGCCAACGGCTCTCAGCTCGTGGAGATGGACACGGGCAGCCTCTTCCTCTTCGACGAGGAGAACGGCCTGTGGCGGGAGCTCGGGGGTGGGGGAGCGTGAGCCTTGACCTTGTGAGCTATCTGCTGGGCAAACGGGCGGGGGCCGCCCCGGCGGCAAATCCCAACAGCCTGACGCGGATCGCGGGCACCATCGCCGAGCCCTGGGGCGACTGCCCCTTTGAGCGCCTGCGGAGCAAGCTCCTTGCGGGCGACGCCTCGGCGGAGATTACGGCCACAGTGGGGGATACAACCGGCACGATCCCGGTGACGGTCCTGGGCACAATGCTCACGGCCTCCCTGGCGGCGTATACCCGGAGGGAGGGGGAGTGGGTGATCGGAAACGGGGCGCGCTTTATCTGGAGCGAGAGCGGCCTGGAGCAGGCCTTCGTGACGATGAATGGCACGACCTTTGATCTGCAAAGCGCTGCCGGGGAGATCGAGACCCTGCTGACGCTCCGCCTGCATCCCATGCCCGAAGAGGAAGCGGACCCCGACGATCCCGGCGGCGAGCCGGACGAGCCGGGGGACGGGCAGAGCTTCACCGTGAGCTATTATGACGGCGCGGCCGGCGAAGCGATTGGTGAAGAAGAAGTGGAGGAGGGCGGTTTGCCCTCCTCCGTACCGGATGCCTATGACTACTGGACCGCCGACGCGGCGGGCGAGGAGACCGTGATCCCGGACGTGATAACGGTAGATTCCGACGTGGCCTATTACGGCTGGCACAATGAGGAGGAGCCTGACGTCCCCCCGGAGGACCCGAGCTTCGCCGCGAGCTTTTATGACGGCGAAACCGGCGAATACCTGGGAGAAGAAGAGATCGCGGAGGGCGGCTCGCCCTCCTCCGTGCCGGAGGGCTATGACTACTGGACCACCGACGCGGCGGGCGAGGACAGGACAGCAATGGCAGACCTGAGCACGGAAACGCTGTACGCCGACGTGTCTTATTACGGCTGGCATGACCTTGACGATGAGGAGGGCTGAGCATGGAGGATAAGCTGATGGCCTGGCGGGCGGCGGCTGCCGCCTTCCTGGGCAGCCTGGGGACCCTGCTGGGCTGGAAGGGCGTGATGGTGCTGGTGTGGCTGGGGGCCATGCTGCTGGACTACGCCTCCGGCACCGCGGCGGCCCTGAAAAACGGGGAATGGTCCTCCTCGGAGGCCCGGCAGGGCCTGTGGCACAAGGGCGGCATGATCCTGGTGGTCCTGGCCGCCCTGCTGGGGGACCTGCTCTTCACTACCTTCCTGCCCCTGCTGCCCATCAGCCGGGCGGCGAATCCCGGCCTGCTGCTGCCCCTGGTGCTGGCCTGGTACATCGTGACGGAGGCGGGCTCCGTGCTGGAAAACGCCGCCAGGCTGGGCGCCCCCGTCCCCCGCTGGCTCCGCCGCGCGCTGAAGGAGGGCAAGGACGCCGTAGACCGCGCGGCGGGGGAAGATACGGTGGAGAAATGACCCAGGGGGGGTAGCTTTTAGCTTTTAGCATTTAGCTTTTAGCTTTGAGCTTTGAGGGGATGCGTCGGCTGTCATCCTGAGCGGAGCGCAGCGGGCGGTGTAGGGGCGGCTTTCAGCCGCCCGGCGGGGCGCGGCGGACGCGGTGCGGTGCGGTTTCAGCGCCTGGCGGCGCTGGCGTCCTGGCGGACGCGGGCGGCCACAGGCCGCCCCTACGGCGTGCGGGGGTTGCGGGCGGCAGATTGTGACCGAAGGGAATCCCCGGAGTGGGGCCGCCCCTACAGGGTGCGGCGTATGCGGGCGTCCGGGGATTAATAAGGTGGCACTGCGCGCGATTTACGGGCCACCGAGGACGGTGGCCCCTACAGGGCGCGATGCTTCAAAGTATCTTTCATCTTTAATCTTCAATCTTTAATCTTTCATCTTTTATCCCTTATCTTTTATCTCTTATTTTGTTTTCGAGGTGATCATCATGACTGAAACCGAGCTCCGGGTCCGGGTGGTGGCCAGGGCGCGGGATTGGCTGGGGAAAAACGAGGCGGACGGCTCCTTCCGGGACGTCCTGCGGATCTACAACGCCATCGAGCCCCTGCCGGTGGGCTACCGGCTCAAGGACACGGACCCCTGGTGCGCCGCCTTCGTCAGCGCCGTGGGGGCCTCCTGCGGCCTGGGCGACGTGCTGTTTGCCGAATGCTCCTGCCCGCGCATGGTGGAAAAGTACAGGGCCGCGGGCCGCTGGGTGGAGGAGGACGGCTACGTGCCCGCCCCCGGCGACCTGATCTTCTACGGCTGGAACGATTCCGGCGCAGGGGACTATCTGGGCCCTCCGGACCACGTGGGCATCGTGGAAAGCTGCGACGGAGCGGAGCTGACGGCCCTGGAGGGCAACCTGCGCTCCGCTGTGGGCCGCCGCCGCATGGCCGTGGACGGGCGCTTCATCCGGGGCTACGCCCTGCCGGATTACGCCGGGGCCGCCCGTCGGCTCACGGCGGAGGAGCCCGCCTTCCCGGACGTGCCCGAGGACGCCTGGTACGCCGAGGCCCTTCGCTGGGCCGCGGACGCCGGGGTGATCCGGGGCTTCGAGGACGGCAGCTTCCGCCCGGACCGCCCCCTCACCCGCGCCGAGGCCGTGGAGATGCTGTTTCGCGCCCTAAGGCGCGAAACAATGGACAATTGAAAATGGACAATGGAAAATTGCGGTGCCGCCTGCGGCGGGGATTTTAAATTTGCACTGTGCCGTGCGAATTACCCGTGTGCGTGAGTCCGAAGCGCCAGCCCGTAGGGGCGCCCTGAGGGCGCCCGCGGGAGGATCGGCGCGCCAACGCACGATCTCAGCGCCTCCGGCGCTGGCGTCCTGGAGGACGCGGGCGGCCGCCCCTACGGGGGGGCGTCTGACGCGGTGCCGCGGTGTAGGGGCCACCGTCCCCGGTGGCCCGTCCGTGCGGCGGGGGCGTCCTCGCCCTCGCCGTGCGGCAATATGCGGGGGGTGGGGTGCGGGGCGTCGGACGTGGGTGCGACGTAATTTCAGCGCCTGCGGCGCTGGCGTCGCGGACGCGACGCCGGGCCACCGGGGACGGTGGCCCCTACGGGGGGCATCTAACGTAGTGCCGCAATTTCAGCGCCTGCGGCACTGGCGTCGCGGACGCGACGCCGGGCCACCGGGACGGTGGCCCCTACAGGGTGCATATTTAACGTGGGTGCGGCTAACACGGGTACGGCGGGCGCGCACAGCGCAGGGGTCTCGGGTGGGACCCTTGCGCTCTGGGTGTCCGCGGGGGTCCCCCGCCCCGCGCGATTCGCGGGGGCGGGGGAAGTACAATTACTTTTTGGACCAGCCAGCATCCTTAGTAGCAGTAGCATCGTCCCAAACAGCACCGCTTTTATAGGTGTCACTAGTCAAAGTAGGCCAAGTGTTGCCAAGGAGCTTCTTAGCCTCATCAGAAACATCAATGTTGGCAGCGTCCGCCGCTTTATCCTTCCAATCAGAAATCTCGATCTTAGAGATATCACCATTGGCAGTAACGGTAATCTGCTTCACCACGATGTCGTTATCGGCTTCAACAGCAGCAAAAACAGCGGCAGTCTTGACAGAGTCAAGAACTTGCAGATCGGAGGCCTCCTTGGCCTTGGTGATGTAGCCGGAGTAGACGGGGATCGCAATACCGGCCAGGATGCCGAGGATAGCGATCACAACGATCAGTTCGACCAGCGTGAAGCCTTCACGGTTGGCCATTTTCTTAGCGAGCTTGTTCATGGGTAATTCTTTCCTTTCCAATATATTTTTCTATATAAGCCCATCCGGACCGATGTGGGGTCCTTCCGGACACTATATACTGTATTGGGGCATTGCAGGACGTTTTCTGAAAGAGAAATGGTTACAAAGTCCTACAAAATAAGTGTAACACATCCCGAGAAAAAAAGCAACTACTATTGACGAATTTTTCATTAAAAAATGGATATGGCGGGGGAATGGGACGTGGGTGCGGGGGGGGATTTTCAGCGCCTGGCGGCGCTGACGTCGCGGCGCGACGCCGGGGCGTCGAGGCGCCGCCCCCTACAGGGGGGTGTCGGACGTGGGGCGGCATATTTTCAGCGCCTGGCGGCGCTGGCGTCCTGCGGACGCCGGGCCACCGAGGACGGTGGCCCCTACAGGGGGGCTTACGCGGGTGCGGGGTTATTGCGGAATATCTTTTATCTCTTATCTTTTATCTTTTACTCGCCTTCTTCCTCCGGGTAGAGGAAGAGCATATCCAGGTCCACGGGGCCTTCGATGCCGGGAACGGAGCCGGTTTCGCTGTACTGCCAGAGGGCGTGGCGATAATAGAAATCCGGGCGGGCGCCGGGGGCGCCGATCCAGAGGGTCAGCCCGGCCAGGCGGCCCAGGTCATACATAAAATAGGCCAGGTAGCGGTAGGCATAGACGGCGGGGGTATAGCCCGCCTCGGACAGGGCTCCGCAGAAGGCCAGGGCGCAGTCCGTGAGGGTCTCGCCGTCCATGGCGTCGGTGCGGGCGGGCTCGGAGTCGATGCGCTCCCAATCAAAGGCCACGGGGAGGGTAAGGGTGCCCGCGGGCAGGGCGTCGAGCAGGTCCAGGGCAAAGGCGGCTTCCTCCCGGGCCTCCTCGGCGTCGGTGGCCTGGGAGAAGAAATAGGCCCCCAGGCGCAGGCCCGCCCGGGCGGCGGCCTCGGCGTTGGCGCGGAAGCGCTCGTCCTCATAGAGCCCGCCCTCGGTATAGCCCCGGTAGCCCAGGCGCAGCATGACGAACTCCACCCCCGCCGCCTTCACGGCCTCCCAGTCAATCTCCCCCTGGTGGGAGGACACGTCGATGCCCCGGAGGGTCTCCACCTCCGCGCCCGTATAGCGCAGGAAGGCCCCGTCCGGCACGAAGCGGGCGGCGAGCTCGTTCACCGGCAGCTCCGGGTATTCCGTGACCCAGCGGGACTCCCCTGCCCCGGTGTCCACCAGGACCATGCCCGCGTGGGGGTCCGTCTCCTCCCGCTCCGGCTGCGCCTCCTGCCGTTCGGAGCAGGCGGACAGGAGCAGCAGGAGCGCCAAAAGCAGAGCCGATATGCGTTTCATTCCCTCGCCTCCTTCGTTCGTTCTGAGTATAACAAAGTTCGACAGGCTTTGCAAGCCGTCGGCCCGGAGGCGGGGGCGGCGGGGAGGGGGCAATTTGCAATGTGCAATGCGTTATAGTCTATAGTCTATAGCCTGTAGTCTATAGCCTATGAGCTACAAGCTACAGGCTATAAGCTATGCACCGTTTCTGTTATCCTGAGCGTCGCGTGGCGACGGGGGGCATTTGCGCTTTTCGGCAAAGAGGCGTTGAAACTTCGGGCGCGGCGTGGTATGATACGATATATTTATATGAGATTCACCTTTGCCATTCATTCCAGGAGGTCCCTTATGATGAAGAAAACGCTCGCGCTGCTGCTGGCGGCGCTGTTGATCCTTGCGCTTGCCGCCTGCGGAGGCAGGACCCAATCCGGCGGGAGCACCGCGCCGCAGGAAGCGGAAAGCGCCCCGGCGGAGACGCCCGCCCGGGAGGAGGACACCGCTGTGCCTGCCCGGGAGGACGCGGAAGCGCCCGCGCAGGGTGACGGCGAGGCGGAGACCGCGGCGGCCCCGGAGGGCACGGAGGCCCGGGAGCCCGACCCCGACGGGGATGGGGAGAGCATAGAGGTAACGGCCACGGCCGGGGACCTGCAGCCCCTGGAGCCTGCCGGGGAGGCGCGGGCCCCCATTGCCAGCGCCGGTAATTTACAGCTCACGGCCCCGGAGGGCAGCGATCTGGAGCGGGTCCTGCAGAACGGTGCTCTCCGCGTGGGCGTGGCCCCCGGCACCCTGCAAAGCGGCGTTTGGGCCAGCGCGGAGGGCTCCGTGGCGGCCTCCTTCGCCGCCTCCCTCGGCCTGCGGCTCATCCCCACGGAGGGGGAGCCCGCCGAGCAGGCCGCGCTGCTGGAGCAGGGGGAGCTGGACTGTCTCTGGGGAGACGGGGTCGAATCCGCCGAACGCGCCGCCCTGCTGGTGGACGGCGAGACGCGGACCGTGAGCTTCTGCGCGGGCAGCGCCCTGCGGCCCCTGTTTGCGGATTTCCTCAGCGCCGCCCGGGACCAGGGGGCGCTGGAAACCATCGGGGAATACTACGGCGTGACCGTGGAGCCGGCGGGGTAAGGCGGATATAGGCGCAGCAAAAGAGGGCAGCCCGGAAAGGCTACCCTCTTTTATTGTTGGTCGGCGTTGCAATTGCGGCGCCTGCGGTGGCCCCATACGGGGGGTATCTGACGTGGGTGACGCG
>CAMVOG010000132.1 GCA_947169005.1 uncultured Clostridia bacterium
CTATCTGGACATGGTGAAGATCTGCTCCCGGGAGCCCTGGCTCAAGGCGCCTCATTACCTGGTGCTGAGGGCGGAGCGCAAGTTTTTCAGTCTGCAGCTCTGCGGCTGGCTGGGAGAAATGGGCGTTCTCTGGCTCACGACCCAGGGCATCGCAAACTGCTGGATGGGCAACTTGGCCGTGGACCCGGCCCAGGATTTTGAGGGCAGCCTCCCCTTCGTGGGGGCCATCGCCTTCGGCCGCTCGGAGGAGCCCTTCGGGGACGGTTTCTTTAACCGCCTCCCCGCCGAAAAAACCTGCTTCGGGCGCTACACGGAGTTTCGCAATATCATGGACGCCGCCCGCTTCGCTCCCTCGGCGCTGAACAGGCAGCCCTGCGCCTTCGTGGCGGACGAGCGTGACAGCATCCACGTTTACCGCAAAAAGGTCTTTATGAACAACCCCGTGACCTCCTACAACAACAGCCTAGACGTCGGCTGCGCCATGGCCCACTTAGAGGTGGCCGCCCGGGCGGACGGCTATCCCGAGGCCCACATCCTCCGCCTGGGGCATGAGCCCATGTTCAAGCGGATGATCTACCAGGGCACGCTGAGATTAAAGGAAGACTAAGATAGTAAAAGGAAGCTCCCGCTCGGGTTACCCTCCGCAAGGAAGGTGCTTTAAGGCAGTTATTACCGACTCAAAAGGATATGAAACAGGCGTGACCGTGGCGGTCACGCCTGTTTTGCCATTCTGTTTATGGATTTGAGGGGGGCAAATCCGATGCTCGTTATAACTGCGGACAATATAAGACCTGTTCGACATACTGGAATTTGTCTAAACAGCCCATTTCAATCTTATAGGCGATATCTCAATAACATAGTGTTCTTCATCAATATCTGTCATGGGATGTGAGTCCGTAATGCTGATATGAACGCCATAAACGACCTCGCCCTTAAAATCAGCAGCATTCCCCATAATGATGTATTGAACGGCAATATATTCAATAGTTCCTTTATATGGTTCAAGAGGCATTGTTTCGAATGGTTTTTCAATATCGACTCCCATTCCTGCTAGATGATCTGATAATTCCGGATACGCTTTTTTGACCTCTTTATAATAGTTTCTACAATAATCACAGGAACAGAGGCTGTCATCGTTTAATGTTCTGTAGTAGTTCTCTGTTTTAATGATATCCATAACCGTGTCTCCACAAATACCGATTTGTTTTAGCCATCATACCATTGCTGACTGGCATGGTCAATTACCTCATGTTCCAATGGGAGGGAGGCACTTCCTTGCGAAGCGCTCCCGCTCGGGGAGCTTCCTTTTTATCCTTCATTATTTCAGAATACGTACTTATCCAGCCGGTCCATGGCCTCACGGACCAGGGAGTTGGGAACAGCCAGGTTCATGCGAATGGCATAGGGCTTGTGGAAGGGCCGCCCGTCCTGCCAGACGACGCCGACCTCCACGCCGGCCTTCAGAAGCTCGTCCATGGTCTTGTCATGGGCCTTGCACCACTCCTCGCAGTCCAGATAGAGCATGTAGGTGCCTTCGGGCTTCGCCAGGTCCACGCCCTTGAAGTGGGTCTTGATAAAATCGTAGGCGTAGTCCACGTTCTCCGTCAGCGTCTGGCAGAGCTCGTCCACCCACCGGGCCCCCTCGGGCTTGTAGGCCCCGATGAGGGCGTGGACGGAGAGGACGTTGGCCCCGTTGTAGTGGCAGAGGCTGGCCTGCTTCGTTACCCGGTCCCGCAGATACTTGCTGTAGATGATGTGGTAGGAGCCGATGAGCCCCGCCAGGTTGAAGGTCTTGGAGGTGGCGTAGAAGGCGACGGTGCGCTTTTTCGCGTCCTCGGAAACGGATTGGGTGGGGATATGCGTATGGCCGGAGAGGATGATATCGGACCAGATCTCGTCGGAGATCACCACGCAGTCGTTGGCGGCATAGACCTCCATGGCCTTTTCCAGCTCCCAGCGCTCCCAGACGCGGCCGCAGGGATTGTGGGGCGAGCAGAAAACCACCGTATGAATGCGGTTTTCCTTGATTTTCTTGTCCATATCCTCAAAGTCCATGCGCCAGACGCCCTGCTCGTCCCGCTTGAGCTCGGAGTGGACGATGCGGCGGCCGTTGTTCATCAGCACGCCTGTGAAGCCCACGTAGGTGGGCGAATGGACCAGGATGGCCTCACCTGGGGCAGAGAAAGCCTGTACGGCGGAAATGACGCCGCCCAGGACGCCGTTTTCATAGCCGATATGCTCCTTTTCCAGTCCCTCGACCCCGTGGCGCTCCTTCTGCCAGCGGATGATGGAATCGTAATAGGCGGCGGGGGTCTCAAAATAGCCGAAGGCGGGGTGCTTCGCCCGCTCGATGATGGCCTCCACAATGGTGGGCGCCGTGGGGAAATTCATGTCCGCCACCCACATGGGGATGCGGCTGAAGCCCTCCTTGATCTCAGCGCCGGGAATGGGGATCTGTTCCACGGCCACGGAATCCTTGCCGCGGCGGTCCATGATGGAGGTAAAATCAAACTGCATGCTCTTGTTCCTCTCTTTCTGCTTGCGCCTCGGGGCGCTTGCGTTTATAATAGAATCAATAACCCATACAGGGACGGTGTGTGCTTTGTCAGAAAAGATTTTTACGATACCGATCAACGAGGCCTTCAGCGAACAGGACGGCTGCCCTCTCTGCCGGATGCGGGAGAAGCTGGAGGACACGACCCTGGGCTACGTGCTGGGGGCCGCCATGATGGAGCCGGACGTGCGCATTAAAATGAACGAAACGGGCTTCTGCGCCGACCACGCGGAGAAGCTGCGGGCCAGGAAAAACAAGCTCTCCCTGGCGCTGATCCTCCAAAGCCACCTGGACGAGGTGGACAAGCTCTACGAGACCCCGGCAGCGGAGAAGAAGGGGCTCTTCTCCTCCCGCCAGCCCTCCCCGGACGGGGCGGAGGCGGCGCGGGAAATGGCAGACTCCTGCTTCGTGTGCAAGAAGGTGCGCTCCACGGAGCGGCACTATTTCTCCAACATCGCCTATCTTTGGGAGAAGGACCCGGCCTTCCATGAGAAGATGAAAAGTCAGCCTTTCCTCTGCCTCAGCCACACGGCGGGGGTGCTGGAGGCAGGCAAGCGGGAGCTGAAAAACGCCGACTACCTCTCCCTCTACGAGACCGTGACGGCGCTGAACCGCCGCTGCCTGGAGGGGCTGAAACGGGATATTGACGCCTTCACCGTCAGCTTCGACCACCGCAACGCCGGCACGCCGATGACGGAGGAGGCCAGGAGCGCCATTGAAAGGGCCCAGGCGTTTTTGAAATAGTTCAGAGTTCAGAGATCAGAGTTCAGAAAGATCCTTCGCTGTCGCTCAGGATGACAGGGATTGCACATTGCTCATTGCCCCCGCTCGTTTAATATAAACTCCCGGGTGAAGATGATGCCCTCCAGCGTGAGGCCCGCGCAGAGAGTGGGCGGATCATCCTCATGGACGCCGCCGGGCCGCAGCTCAGCGCAGCGCAGGGAGCCCCACTTTTCCGCGTAAGCGGCGGCGAAGGCCCGGCTGACGGCGGCGATCTCCGCCGCGGTCTTGCCCTTGGCTCCGTAGTAGAGGCCGATGAACAGCAGGGCCCCCTCCACGATGCCGCACTGTGCCCCGGAGCAGCCCGCCCCGCTGACGGCGGCGGCCGCCTGCAAAAGCTGGGGCGAGAGAGCCGTGTCGAAGACCTCCCCCAGGCCCCGCAGGACCGTGACGGCGCTGTCCTCCTCCCGGGTGAAGAAGCCCTCCTGCACGACGTCCCGCACCTGCTCCAGGATCACCCGGTCCACGAAATCCCGCTTGATGGGGGTCTGGCCGAGCTCCTCCTGGGCGGCGGAATAGCGCTTGAACAGCTCCTCCGCGAAGGGCACCAAGCGCTTGGCGGAGGGGGTGCGCATATAGTCTGGGTCCAGGTCCCCGATGCGGACCCGGTCGAGGCCATCCGCGTCCTTCAAAAGGATGGCAAGATGGCGGCAGCGGGGCAGGTCCTCCGGCGCATACTTTGCCAGCACCTGGTCCATGTCCGCGTCCCGGCGGGAATGGGCCTCCACCCCGGCCCGGAGGATCGTCAGCTCCTCCCCCGCGCGGCCCGTCAGTTCCTCTAATTTATAAGAGGAACGGGCCCCGTGAAATTCGTCCAGCCAGTCGCTGACCCGGCCCACGTCGTGATAAGCGCACATATCCATGACCAGGGCAGTGTCCTCGGACTTCTCCACCTCCAGCATGCAGAGGAGCGCGCCCAGGAGCATCACCCGCTCGATGTGGCCGCTGCCGTGGACCGCGCTGGTGAAGAGAGCCCCGCGATCCAGCGTGAGAAAGCGGTTTGTGAACAGGCCGTACTGACTCCACTCCCGCAGGGAATCCATCAGATGCTGATACTCCCCCCAGTCGTTCCGCTCCAGGAGCAGGGCCAGGGGACTTTCCTTGCATAACGCTTCAAACATAAAAAACCTCCGGAAAAGACTTGACAAAAGGACGAAGGCGTGCTACACTTCATCCAAATAAATGAATAATGACAAACCGATGAGGCGAGAGTCAAACCGTCATGGGCGCTTACAGAGAGCCGGGGTGCTGAGAAGCCGGTGGCAAGCCGGGCGGCAAATGGGTCGCTGAGGGAATGAGGAAAACGCATTGCGTGAGTAATCGGACCGTATGCCTGCGTTAAAGGCAGAGGATGTGTTGGCATCCCGACGAGTGGGCGCGCTCAGGCGCGTCAATAAAGGTGGCACCGCGGTCATACCGCCCTTTACGGACACGAGAGGTCTGTAAAGGGCGTTTTTTCACGTCGTTTTCTCTGAGCCCTGCTGCCTGAGCCCTGTTGCCTGTCTACTCACAATCGAAGGACGCGATCTTCACCACATGGGGGTTCATCACTTCCCCGATCCCCCGGTGGATGGGATGGGGCAGGTACTTTTCCAGCGAGGCCCGGTCCCGCAGGGTCATCTCGATCATCAAGTCCATGTTCTGCTCCCGCTCCACGACGTTCCGATGAACGGAGCAGGCAAGAATATCCTCCGGCAGCGCCTGCTGCAGCTTCCGAAAGGCGGCGGCGATCTTTTCAAACACCGCCGGGGAGAAAAAGCCGGGCTCAAACTTCATGGATACGAAGTGTCTCATGGCAAACGCCCCTTTCCCCTCTATCCTACCCCTTTTTTCCACTTATTGCAAGCCTGATCTTCGCCGGACCGTGTGCGCAGCGGCCAGGCGGATCACGATAAACGAAAACCAAACCCAGTTCTCAGACAGGAGGAAAATCCCATGAAAAAAATCACAAAGATCGCGGCTCTGCTTCTGAGCCTTTGCCTTCTTCTGGCCCTGGCCGCCTGCTCCAACGGCGGCAGCCCGGCCACGTCCTCAAGCAGCAACCTCAACGCGAATACCAACTCCGCCGAAAAGACCAAGGTCGGCATCATTCTCTTAGTGGAAAACGGCGCCTTCGTGGACATGAAGAACGGCATCATCGATGGGCTGGCCGCCGCGGGCTACACCGCGGACAACACCATCATCGATTATAAGTGCGCCTCCGGCGACACCACCAGCCTCTCCACCATCTGCGCCTCCATGGACGACGGGAGCTACGACGCGGTCTTCACCGTGGCGACCCCAACCACCCAGCAGTTTGTGAATCTGGAGAGCGAGACGCCCTGCTTCTTCTGCTCCGTTTCCAACCCCCTGGCTGCGGGCGTCATCAGCGACATGGCGAAGCCCGACAAGAACGCCACCGGCACCTCCAACGCCATTCCCGTCAGCGATATCTTTGACCTGGCGAACACGCTGACCCCGGGCATCAGCAAGTACGGCTTCATCTACTGCGCCAGCGAGGTCAATGCCGCCACCACCGTGGCCGACGCCGAGGAATACCTCAAGAGCGTGGGCGTGGATTACGTCACCAAGACCGTGACGGATTCCTCCGAGGTCACTACCGTCACCGAGGCGCTGATCGCCGAGGGCTGCGGCGCCATCTTCGTTCCCAACGATTCCGTGGTCCAGTCCGGCATTTCCCCGCTGGTGGAGCTCTGCCGCGAGAATCAGATCCCCACCTACTGCTCCTCCGCCACGACGGTCCTCTCCGGCTGCCTGGCCACCGTCGCCATCGACGACCACGGCATCGGCGAAAAGACCGCGGCTATGGCCGTGGAGTATCTGAACGGCAAGGCCGTGACCGACATTCCCTCCATCGTGGTGGGCGCCGACTACGTGAGCCTGAACACGGAGACCATGGCCGCTCTGGGCATCGCCTCCGTGGGCGACAGCCTCACCGTGGGCAGCACGAGCTACGCCGTGCAGATGCTTGGGTGAGTGCATAGTGCTTAGTTATCAGTGCTTAGTTATTAGTGGACGAGAGACGACATTCTACTAAGCACTATGCACTAAGCACTAAGCACTCTGAAATCTTACGAGGAGGCAATCGACCATGCTATACGTGACCGCCTTACAGGAGGGCTTTCTTTACGGGCTGCTGGCCCTGGGAATCTTTATCTCTCTGCGGCTGCTGAACATCCCGGATCTGACCACGGAGAGCAGCTTCGGCTTCGGCTCCGCCGTGGCCGCCGTGGTGACGGCGGCGGGGCATCCCCTGCTGTCCATTCCCCTGGCCATCGTGGCCGGGGCCCTGGCCGGCTTCGTCACCGCCATGCTGCAGACGAAGCTGAAGGTCCATCCCGTGCTGGCGGGCATCATCACCATGTCCGGCCTCTACAGCATCAATCTGCTGGTGCTGGGCAATACGCCGAACCTGCCCCTGGGAGGCGGCTCCCTCTTCAAGCTGCTGAGCGTCCTTCTGGGGCTCGACCCCGTCTCCCGCAAGGTGGTGGGGACCGTGGTGAGCGCCGTATTCTGCGCCCTGGTGGTGCTGATCCTCATTTGGTTTTTCAAGACCC
>CAMVOG010000133.1 GCA_947169005.1 uncultured Clostridia bacterium
ACCAGTTGTAAAGAAGCCCTTTCCATCGGGGCAATTTCTCAAGGGTATCCAGCGCTGAGCGGATCAGCGTCAAGGCCTCCTCCCGGGGGCAGAGGCCCAGATCCAGGGCCGCCACGGGGGCCAGCAGCGCCAGGCCGAAGTTGGTGGGTGAGCCCCGCTCCGCCGCCTTGCGCTTCGGCTCCTCCTGCACGTTGTCCGGCGGCAGGAAGCCCCGTTCCGCCGTCATACCCTCCCGGAAATAGCGCCAGATCTCCGCCGCGCGATTTTTCAGCCACAGCGTATCCTCCGGGCTGAGGCGACGGGAAGCGGACCTTTCCCGGCTCAGGGCGACGGAGGCCGCCGGAGAAAGCAGCCAAAGGACCCCCAAGGCCACAGGCAGCGGACGGAGGGCGAAAAGCAGAAGGACCGCGCCCGCCGCGAGAGAAAACCACTGCCGCAGACAGGCGCGGGCCAGGGTTTCCCCTCCCCGCCCCTCCGCTTCAGCCGCCGTGACCCATTGCAGCAGGCCGCGTTTAGAGATCAGCATTCGATAAAGGGTCGTCACGCATGCGGAAAAGGCAATATACGCCTCATAAGGCAGGAAGAGCAGGCGCAGAAAGAAGCGCAGCCATACGGCGGAGAGGCCCCAGGCCCGCCGGGAGGCGTAATGCCGCCGCAGGAGCTCCCCGGGGCGGCGCAGCCGGTCCGCGAAGGCGGTCAGCAGCTCGGAGGCCAGGCAGAGCAGCGCCGCCCCGGCGGCCAGACAAAAGGGACCGCCCAGGAGGGCCGCCGCCAGCAGCGCAGCCAGGCAGACCGGCGCCGTCAGGCTGCGGCACAGGTTGTCAAAGATCTTCCAGCGGCTCAGCAGGCCCAGGGGATTTTCCTCCCGCCCTTTCACCGTCGGTGTGTGCCGGAGCAGCCAGGGCAGGGTCTGCCAATCGCCCCGGACCCAGCGGTGCATCCGCTCAAAGTACGCGCCAAAGCGGGCAGGAAAACCGTCCGTCAGCTCCACGTCCCCCACAAAGCCTCCCCGCAGCAGCTCCCCCTCCAGCAGGTCATGGGACAGAACACGCTCCTCCGGAAAGCGGTCCAGAAGGCAGACCCGAACTGACTCCAGGTCCAGGATGCCCTTGCCGGAAAAGCTGCCCCGGTCAAAGAGGTCCTGGTAAAGATCGCAGCAGACGGAGGCATAGGGATCCACGCCCCCCTGCCCTCCGTAGAGGCGGGCGAAGTCCGAGCGCTCCGCCGCAGCCAGGTCCAGCGCCACCCGGGGCTGCAGGACGCCGTGGCCAGCCGTCACCCGGCAGCGCTCCCGGTCCAGCACCGGGCGGCAGAGGGGATGCTCCATCACAGCCACCAGCTCCTTGGCCGCCCCGACGGTCAGGCGGGTGTCCGCGTCCAGGACGATGAGGTAACGGCTTCCCCGCATATCTCCGCCTCCGCAAAGAGGCGCAAGGCCGTTTTCATTCCCGCCCAGCCAGGCGCTGAGCTCCAGGATGGCCCCTCGCTTCCGCTCCCAGCCCCGCCAGCGGCGGTCCCGCGCGGCATAGCGCCGCTTGCGCAGGAAGAGGGCGAAGCCGCCGTATTCCTCGTTCAGCGCCTCGATGCCGTCTCTGGCGGCCCGGATCAGCGCCGCGTCCGCCTCGGCGTTCTCCGTTTCCGCTTCCTTGAGGTCCGCCAGCAGGGCAAAGCGCAGCCGCTCCCCCGCGTCCCGGTTTGCCAGCCGAAACTCCTCCAAAGCGCGCAGGGCAGCGGAGACGGCCCTTTCGTCCGTCAGCAGCACCGTGAGAGCGCAGACGGTATCGGCACCCTCGGGAATGCCCTCCGGCAGCTCCAGGCGGGGCAGCCGGACGGGACGCACGAGCTTCAGAAGCAGCCAGTCCGAAAGTGCCCGGACCGTTTCATATAAGGGCAGCAGCCCCAGCAGCGCCGCGCCCGCACTGCGGCTGAGAACTGCCAGGCCCAGGTCCGCCAGCAGCGTCGCCAGCAGGATCGACGCCGTGTAGGCCGCCGGATGCGTCCTCTTTTCCCTGCCCAGAGGGCGGCGGAACAGGTATTCCCCGATATGCGCTTTCGTCTCCCCTGCCAGCTCCAGGACCCTTGTCGCCGCGGCCTCCTCCGTCAGCCCGTTCTTTTTAGCCAAGCGGGACAGGCGGTGCCGATACTGGGCGCGGCTCTCCCGGTCCAGGCAGGAATAGACCCCGGCGGGGTCCCGCGCGAAAAGCCGCTCCACACGGCTTGCTTCTTCCAGCAGTCCGCCCAGCTCCCGGGTCTCTAAAAAGCGCAGAGCCCCGAAGAGGGCCTCCGCCTCCGCCGCCAGGGCCCGGTGTCTATCCTTCGCCTCCCGCAGGACCTCGGGAGGCTGCTCGCGGCCCTGCCGGGCCTGCGCTTCCGCATAAAAAACGCCCTCGGGCTCCTCCCCGGCCAGAGCGGAAAGCATACGCCTGATCCGCTCCGCCAATTCCGCGAGCTTCTCCGTCAATAAAAGCGTCAGCGCCGGGAACAGCAGCGCCAGCTCCTTTTCCGTCAACGCCGCGGTCTCTTGAAAGGCAGCCAGCCTCCCGCGCAGAAGGTCCATGGACCAGCCTTCCGCGCGCAGCAGCTCAGCCGCCGCCATTTCCACAATGCTTTGACCGGCTCCGTTTTGCCGCAATTTGCCGCCCTGTCGCAGGGCCATCGCGGCGGCCTTGGCCGCTCTCTCCGCCGCGAAGCGGTTGTCCAGCAGCCACTCCGCCTCCGCCGGAGTATGCCCCAGCCGCTCCGCCAGCAGCGCGCAGGCCTCCGCCGCGCTGTCAACGCGCCTCATGGCCCTTTTGCAGCGCCGCGCCAGGCTCCCGGCCCCAAGTTTCCCTTGATTCGTTCGTATACTCATTCCGGCCCATCCTTTCAGCCGTATTTCCCTTTATTTTGGCTTTCGGGCGGCCAATTATGCGCAGAGAACAGGACAGGACTTCTGTAAAGGAAAATTCCCTTACAAAATGCGAAATGACACTTGACAAAAGTGGGCAAATCGTGTATAGTGCCCTGGTAAGGAGAACGCCTTTACAGAAGAGGAGGCCCGGGTATGGAAAAAAACGTGCGTATGGCGATCCTCTTTGACCAGTACGGGGCCATGCTCACCGACAAGCAGCGGGAGTATGTGGACCTGTATTACAATGAAAACCTCACCCTTTCCGAGATCGGGGAAAACGACTCCATCAGCCGCCAGGCGGTGCGGGACGCGCTGCTGCGCGCCGAGGCCTCCCTGGAGGAGATGGAGGCAAAGATCGGTGTGATCCGGCAGCAGCAGGAGCTGAACGAGAGCCTTTCCGCCATCCAGCGAGAGGTCGGCGAGATCGCGCGGCTCAACAGCCAGCGCTTCAAGAACGGGCGGCTCCTGGAGCTCTGCAACAGCCTGGACGACAAGCTGGAGCAGCTCAAGCATTGATGGAGGCAGAACATGGCATTTGAAAGTCTTTCTGAAAAGCTCTCCGCCACCTTTAAGCGGCTCAGAAGCAAGGGCCGTCTGACCGAGGCCGATATCAAAGAGGCTATGCGGGACGTGCGCCTGGCCCTGCTGGAAGCGGACGTCAGCTACAAGGTGGTCAAGGACTTCATCGCCCGCGTCAGTGAGCGGGCCGTCGGGGCCGATGTGCTGGAAAGCCTCACCCCCGCCCAGATGGTCATCAAAATCGTCAACGAAGAGCTGACGGCTACCATGGGCAGTGAGAACAGCAAGCTGAATATTTCCTCCAAGTCCCCCACCGTGGTGATGCTGGCGGGCCTCCAGGGCGCCGGTAAAACGACGAACGGCGCGAAGCTCGCCGCCTATATGAAGAAAAACGGCAAGCGTCCCCTGCTGGCGGCCTGCGACGTATACCGCCCCGCCGCCATCAAGCAATTGGAGACCGTGGGCGCCCAGGTGGACGTCCCTGTCTTTCAGATGGGCACGGAAAACCCCGTGGCCATCGCCAAGGCTGCCGTGGAGCACGCGAAGAAGCACGGCAACGACATGGTTTTCCTGGATACGGCTGGCCGCCTCCACATCGACGAAACCTTGATGGACGAGCTGAAGAACATCAAGGCCGCCGTGGAGCCGGACGAGATCATGCTGGTGATCGACGCCATGACGGGCCAGGACGCCGTGAACGTAGCCAAGGCCTTTGACGAGGCTCTGGGCGTCACGGGCATCTTCCTCACGAAGCTGGACGGCGATGCCAGAGGCGGCGCGGCCCTCTCCGTCCGGGCCGTCACGGGCAAGCCCATCAAGTTCGCGGGCATCGGCGAAAAGCTGGACGGCATCGAGCCCTTCCATCCGGACCGGATGGCCTCCCGCATTCTGGGCATGGGCGATATCCTCACGCTGATCGAGAAAGCGGAGCAGTCCTTCGACGAAAAGAAGGCCGCGGAGCTTACCGAGAAGCTGATGAAAAACAAGTTCACCCTGGCGGATTTCTACGAACAGCTTACCTCGCTGAAATCCATGGGCTCCCTTTCCGATATTGCCGGGATGCTGCCCGGGGTGGACACCAAGGCTCTCGCCGGAGCTTCCATTGACGAGAAGGCCATGGCGAAGACCGAGGCCATCATCCTTTCCATGACGCCCTATGAGCGCAACAACCCGGAGGTGCTCAATTCCAGCCGTAAAAAACGCATCGCCGCGGGCAGCGGCGTGGACGTGGTGGACGTGAACAGGCTTTTGAAGCAGTTCAACACCATGCAGTCCATGATGAAGCAGATGAGCGGCAAGAACGCCAAGCGCTTTATGCGCATGGGCAAGGGCGGCAAACGCGGCCGGGGCATGAATCCCTTCGGCTTTTAAACAGGTTGGTCAATGTGAACAACATTTTCCATATAGAATCCCACATATCGGAGGTGAAAAAGACATGGTCAAGATCAGACTGCGCAGAATGGGCGCCAAGAAGAATCCCTTCTACCGCATCGTCGTTGCCGATTCCCGCTTCCCCCGCGATGGCAGATTCATCGAGGAGCTGGGCACCTATGACCCCATGGCCGAGCCCTCTCAGGTCAAGGTCGATAAGGAGCGCGCCCTGGATTGGATCAAGAAGGGCGCTCAGCCCACCGATACCGTTAAGGCTCTGCTGAAGAAGGAAGGCGTGCTGTAACGCAAGTGAGTGAGCGAAAGGATCGGTCAACAAGATGAAAGAGCTTTTACTTTACGTTGCCCGCAGCCTTGTCGATCACCCCGACGAGGTCACAGTCACCGAGCGTGAGGACAATGGGACAACCGTTCTGGAGCTTCGCGTTGCGGAGGGCGACATGGGCAAGGTCATCGGCCGCCAGGGCCGCATTGCCAAGGAGATCCGCGTCCTGGTAAAATCGCTTGCCCAGCGCAGCGGCAAAAGGGTCTCGGTCGAGATCGTCGATTGAGCCAAAAACAAAGGGCGCCCGTCCGAGGCGCCCTTTTCGTTTACGGAGAGTGAAGCATGGAGAAAAAGCGTTTCCTTGAATGCGGAAAGATCGTAAATACCCACGGCATCCGGGGCGAGGTCAAGATTCAGCCCTGGTGCGACGGGCCGGACTTTCTGAAAAAGTTCAAGACCCTTTATCTGGACGGCGAAGCCAGGCGGGTCCTCTCCGCCCGGGTACACAAGGACTGCCTCATCGTCCTCTTTGAGGGCGTGGCGGACGTCAACGAGGCCATGGGCTTGAAAAACAAGGTGGTCTTTCTGGACCGGGAGGACGCGAAGCTCCCCAAGGGCAGCTACTTCATCCAGGACATCCTCGGCCTCCCCGTCGTTGACGAGGCGCGGGGCGAGCTGGGCGTTCTGGAGGACGTACTGGACATGCCCGCCGGGAATATTTACCTTGTGCGTGGCCCCAAGGGCGAGGAGCATCTGATCCCCGCCGTGCCGGAGTTCATCAAAGAGATCGACCCGGAGGCGGGCCGCATCACCGTAAAAACGATAGAAGGAAGGTAAGCCATGCTCTCTTTAACGATAGATATTATGTCTCTCTTCCCCGATACGGTGTCCGCCGTACTGCGGGACAGCATCATCGGCAAGGGCCAGGAGAACGGCATCATCCGCGTGAACTGCCACCAGATCCGGGACTACACCACCAACAGGCAGATGCAGGTGGACGATTACCTCTACGGCGGCGGCCAGGGCATGGTGATGCAGGCCCAGCCCCTTCACGACTGCTGGAAGGCCATCTGCGAGGAGGCGGGCGAGCGCCTGCACACCATCTATATGAGCCCCCAGGGCAAGGTCTTCACCCAGGCGGACGCAAAGCGGCTGAAAAACGACTACGATCGCTTCATCCTTGTCTGCGGCCACTATGAGGGCGTGGACGAGCGCTTCATCGAAGCCTGTGTGGACGAGGAGATCTCCATCGGGGACTTCGTGCTGACGGGGGGCGAGATCCCGGCCATGGCCGTGGCGGACGCGGTCTGCCGCCTGGTGCCCGGCGTGCTGTCCGAAGAGGACTGCTTTGAGGACGAGAGCCACTGGAACGGGCTCCTGGAATATCCCCAGTATTCCCGGCCCTTTGAGTGGAACGGCAGAAAGGTCCCGGAGGTGCTGACCTCGGGCCACCATGCCAACATCGCCCGCTGGCGGCGCAAGGAGGCCATTCGCCGCACGCTTATAAAGCGCCCGGACATGCTGGAAAAGGCGGAGCTGGACAAGAAGGATCAGCTTCTCCTGGAGGAGATCAGAAAAGAAATGGAGCTTTGACCGCCCCCTGCTCGGGCTGTCCCCGATCAACGCGGCATCGGCTTGATCCGGGCGCGTTATTTGAAAAAACAGGAATTCTGTACGTTTGTCAATGATGTGAGACCGCCGATTGAGTTTGTGCAAGGTCGCGTT
>CAMVOG010000134.1 GCA_947169005.1 uncultured Clostridia bacterium
GCTGATCGTGGGCTGGCAGGGCAGCAAGTACCGCTCCAGCGCCCTCTATCCCGAGGTCTCCTGGAACTGGTTTATGGAGGAGCTGCGCTCAAACAATATCCGTACCCGCTCCGTGGACCCCTATGAGCTGAGCGAGGAGGACGAAAAGTACCTGCTGGAGACCGGCGACTTCTGGCTGAAAAACAACATGAGCGCCATTGCCAACGAGTATTATCCCCGGCCCCTGGCCGATAAGCTGGACCAGAGCGGCGTCCTCTATTTCAACAAGGAGGACAACGCCCAGGCCCCCGTGGGCCACTTCAACGCCAATTTCTGGACCGCTACCCAAAAGGGCTTCGGCGCGATCCGGGACGAGGCCCGGGCCAAGATGGAGTATATGGAGGAACACGGCATCTTCGGGGAGGACGTGAATAAGTATCACTTCTACCGGGCCGTGGAGATCGTCTCCGAGGGCATCATCATCTGGTCCAAGCGCTACGCCGCCGAGGCCAGGCGCCAGGCGGAGGCCTGCGCCGAGCCCAAGCGCAGGGCGGAGCTGGAGCAGATGGCCGATACCCTGGACTGGATCATGGAGCATCCCTGCCGCAGCTTCCGGGACGCCCTGCAGTGTACCTGGCTGTATCAGCTTGCCATGTGTCTGGACGCCCAGCTCCACGGCATCAGCTTCGGCCGCATCGACCAGTACCTGGGCCGCTACTATGAGCAGGATATCGCAAACGGGACTCTGACCCCCGAGGACGCCCAGGAGCTGGTGGACATGTTCTTCCTCAAGCTCATGGAGCTCAACAAGATCTGGTCCGAGCGCGCGACGAAGTCCAACCCCGGCTACACCTGCGGCACCCTCATCACCCTGGGCGGCGTGGACATGGAGGGCCGGGACGCCACCAATCCCGTCACCTATATGTTCCTGCAGTCCAGCGCCCGCCTGTCCCTGAACATCCCCCAGGCCCTGCGCGTCCATCCCGGCACCCCCGACGAGCTGTGGGAGGCTGCCATCGAGTGCACCAAGGTCTGCGGCGGCATCCCCACCTTTGAGAGCGACCAGGCCATCATCCCGGCCATGATGCGCCGGGGCGTCCCCCTGGAATACGCCCGCAACTACTGTCTCATCGGCTGCGTGGAGCCCTGCATCGGCGGCTACGAGTGGGCCCAGCCCGGCGGCAACGGCACCCAGAGCTATATCAACATCGTCGGGGCCATGCTCATGGCCTTCAACAACGGCGTCAATCCCTTCCATCCCAAGGGAACCCCGGCCAACACCAAGGTCCAGGGCCCCGAGACCGGCTACCTCTATGAGATGGAGAGCATGGAGGAGGTCCTGGCAGCCGTGAAGACCCAGTTCGATTACTGGATGGCCTGGCATGCCAACTGCACCAACGCCTGGGAGACCGTCGCGGCCTTCCATACTCCGCTGCCCATGGTCTCCGCCACCATGTCCGGCTGCATGGAGAGCGGCAAGGACGTGATGTGGGGCGGCGCCATGTTCAACTCCACCGGCAACTCCTGCATCGGCGTGGGCAACGTGGCCGATTCCCTCAACGTCATCGACCAGGCCTGCTTCAAGCAGAAGCTCTGCACCACCCGGGAGCTCTACGACGCCCTCATGGCGGACTGGGAGGGCTATGAGGAGCTGCGCCAGCGCATCCAGGGCGCCATCCCCCACTTCGGCAATGCTGACCCGGACTGCGACAAGTATATGACCTTCGCCGCCAACACCTACGCCGAGGCCATCAACCGCTGCGTGAGCCCCCGGGGCAACCACTATGCCGCCGGCTGCTACCCCGTGACGCTGAACGTGGTCTTCGGCTACGGCACCGCCGCCACCCCCGACGGGCGCAAGCAGGGCGAGCCCCTCACCGACGGCATTTCCCCGGTCCAGGGCATGGACAAGGGCGGCCCCCTCAGCACCATGAACTCCCTGCTGACCTTCGACTATACCGCCTACGGCAACGGCACCCTCTGCAACATGAAGTTCCATCCCACGGCCCTCAAGGGGGCGGATGGGGACGCCAAGCTGGCCGCCGTCATGCGCTCCTACTTCGACCAGGGCGGCATGGAGCTGCAGCTCAACATCGTCTCCGGCGACACCCTGCGGGACGCCCAGGCCCATCCCGAGAATTACCGGGACCTGGTGGTGCGCGTGGCGGGCTTCTCCGCCTACTTCGTGGAGGTCTACAAAGACTCCCAGGACGATCTGATCCGCCGCACGGAAATGTCCATCTGAGAATAACGTATACAAAAAACGCGGGCCCCTCCGCAAAAGAGGGGCCCGCGTTTTTGCAGGCGCTTATTGGAACAGGCTCAGCACGATCATCCCCGCGCAGGCGGCGAGGAAGAGGAGCATTCCCGGATTCAGCCAGGCGGTGCGGACCCTTTGGCCCCGGGGGAGAGGAAGGGGCTCCGGATCGAAGCGGAGGCGGCGGGCCTGCATGCACAGGAACACCAGCCCCGCCACGGCCATGGCCAGCATCAGAAAGCCGTAAAGCCCCATGAGCAGGAAGCCGGGATTGATGAGGGAGAGCAGGGCCTCCGGGTCCGTGAGGTCCACGGCGTCCAGGGCGTTCAGCCCCGCGTGCTCCAGCAGCCAGGGGGCCACGACGCTGCCCAGGAAGTTCACCACCGCGTGGAGCAGCACCGTATAGCGCAGCCGCCCCGTCTTGAGATAGACCACGCCGAAGACCAGGCCCAGGGCGAAGGCGTAAAAGAGCTGGGAGAGGTTGCCGTGGAAAAGGCCGAAGGCCGCCGCCGAGAGAAAGACAGCCGTGCGCCCGCCGTATTTATGCAGGCGGCTGATGAGCTGCTTGCGGAAGAGATATTCCTCCATGAGCGGGGCCAGGATCACCATAAAGAGGACGCGCAGGGGCAGGGAGGTCTCCGGCACCACGGCGTCCAGAGGATTGGAGGAAGGTAGGCGCAGCACGCTCTGCACCAGGGCGTTCACCGCCATGCCCACTAAGTTCCCCGCGTACATGAGGCAGACGCAGATGAGAAAGGCCATGCCCAGCCTGGCGAAGCCCAGCCGCTTATCCGGCAGCGGCGTTTTCGGCACGCCCCGCAGGATCAGCACCCCCACGGGGATGGCGATGAGGTAAAGGGGCAGCAGGGTACAGAGCCAGAAGCTCCAGCTCACGCTCTGATAGCCGGGCCAGAGTACTTGCAGGGCCAGCACCAGCAGACTTTGCAGCAGCAGGTAGCCCGCCAGGGTGGTGAAAAGGGCGAAGCCCGCCCGGGAAAAGCTGCGCCTGGCGATGCGCAGGTCAAAGAAAGGCGTGTCCATGCGAGGCTCACGGCCTCCTTTCGGTTCAAGAAATAGGGGGGAGAGGGCGAAGAAAACCGTGCCCAGGGCCAGATTCAGCAGGCCCGCCAGCAGCACGGCGGCCCCGGTGTGGCCGAAGATGATGCCTACGGCCAGAATCAGCGCGTCGGGCAGCCAGCCGAAATAGAGAAAGATGATCTGTACCGCCTGCCGCAGGCCCCGGCCGAGAGAGGCGGGGAGGGAGAGGGCGATAAAGGAGCCCGCGCAGGTGGAAAGCAGGTCCACCGAGGCGATGAAGAAGAGCCAGGCCGGGACGAGAAGCAGCTTTCCCCCTGCCAGCAGCGTCCCCAGCAGCAGGGCGGGCAGCACGTCCAAAAGGCAGCTTACGGTGCCGCCCAGGAGGGAGAAAAAGAGCTTGGCCCAGGCGCTGTCCGGGGCCAGGCGGAAGAGCTCGCTGCGCACGTCCCGGGGCAGGGGATTCGCCAGCGCCCGGAAGAAGACGCAGAAGGCCAGCAGCAGGGCCACGGGCAGCTCCCCGGCCTCCTGCTTCCAAACGAAGCGGAAAAGCAGGGCGACGGCCGCCGCCAGCACCAGATAGGTCTCCATGGTCTTGCTGAGAAAGCCCAGGTGGGCGAAGCGGAAGCGGTTATAGAGGGTCTTGTGGAAAAAGACCGACGCCCCCTCGCCCCGCAGTCCGTCCCGCCGCAGCCGGTCCGGACGCTCTTTCCGCCGCCGCGCGGCGATGCCGCTCTCCTCCCGGGCCCGGGCCTGGAGAGCCGCCGTTTCCTCCGAGCGGGCCAGGGCGTCCTCGTAAAAATCCGCCTTGATCCGCCAGACGAGGAAAAAGAGCAGGGCGCAGCCCGCCGCCGCGGCCGCCAGCAGCCCAAGGGCGCCGAGGGTCTCGCCCTCCGCCATGAGGAAGCCGGCCCCTTTCAGCCAGCCCCAAAGGGGGACGAAGCGGGAGGCGGGGGCATTGAAGAAAGCCGCCGCGGCCTGCAGAAAGCTGAGGCCGCTTTGCCGCCAAAAGAGGATCAGCCCCGCCGCCAGCAGCCCCAGCAGGAGCAGCAGGCCCCGCCGCAGATTGGCCCGGAGACGCGGGTGGCGGACGCAGAGCAGGAAAAGCAGCATCTGCAGCAGCTTGCCCAGGGCCAGGGTCAAAAACCAGACGGGCAGCATCATGAGCCGCAGGGAGAGGGGCAGCGGGATCAACGGTGAGAGGGCCGAGAGCTCCAGGGGGATCATCAGCCCCAGCACCAGCCCCAGACCGAGCTGGCTCACCAGCCGGAACAGCAGCACCGACTGGGGCTTCAAGGGGGAGGGAAAAAGCAGGGCGGCGTCCGCCGGGAGAAAGATGCTGCTGCCGCTTTTTTCGGCGTTGAAGGCCTCGAAAAACAAGAGCAGCAGGAGCACGAGCCCCAGGACCAGCTCTGCCAGCGCGGGGGGCTCCACCCCCAGCAGCTCCGTCAGAGACGGGGCCTCCGCCTCCTCCGGGAGCGCTTCTCCCTGTACGGCCTGTACGTCCTCCGCCAGCTCCGTGAGGGAGGCGGCGCTGTAGCCGATCAGACCGCCCATGAGGGCGCAGATGAGGATGAAGACCAGCACCCAACTCTTGAAGAGCTTGCGGACCTGATTTTTGACGGTGTGGAGGGCGTAGTAGAGGAAAAGCCTCATGGCGTCTCCTCCCGGGGCGCTTCGGCAGGCTCCAGCCCCTCGGTGACGGAAAAGAAAAGAGCCTCCAGGCTTTCGCCCCGCTCCTCCAGCTCGGCCCGGCTCACGGCCGCCCGGACCCGGCCCTTCTGCAGGATGATGGTCCGGTCCCACAGCAGCTCCACGCTGTCCAGGATGTGGGTGCTGACCAGGAGGGTCCTTCCCTCGGCCCGCAGCTCCTCCAAAACGGCCTTGAGCTCCTTGATGGCGTGGGGGTCCAGGCCGATCATGGGCTCGTCCAGCAGCAGGAGCCGGGGCCGGGGCAGCAGGCCCAGGCAGAGATTCAGCTTCTGCTGCATCCCCTTGGACAGCTCGTCCCCGAACTTGCGCCGGGCCTCCCAGAGCTCAAAACGCTCCAGAAGGGAGCGGGAGCGCTCCTGGTAGTCCTTCAATTTATAGGCCCGGGCGAGAAAATCCATATGCTCCGAAACCGTGAGATTCGGGTAGAGGGCGGGGAGCTCCGGCACGTAGCCCACCACCCGCCGGGCCTCGGCGCTCCCGGCCTCCAGTCCCGCGGCGGTGATGCGGCCCTCATAGCGCAGAAAGCCCACCACGGCCTTCATCACGGTGCTTTTCCCGGCCCCGTTGGGCCCCAGCAGCACCGTTACGCTGCCCTCGTCCAGGTGAAAGCTCACATCGTCGCAGGCGAGCTGCCTGCCATAGCGTTTGGTCAGATGGGATACGTCGAGCATAATAAAATCTCCTTGAGATTTTTAATGAATAGAGATAATTGAAGACTGAAAAATGAATAATAGTGGAGCCCGCTTCGCGGGAAATACAATAAGCGCCCAGCGCCACCGCCATTATTCATTTTTAAGTTTTAAGTCTTCAGTTTTCAGTAAATCGGGTTTTATCAATAACTTGAACCGGGTTGCTTTTCCCCGCCTGCTTTTATCGTCCGCTAAGCACTCGATCATTGCGCATTGATCATTGCAAATTGCACATTTCACGGCGTTCCACCGTCCAGCGGCGTCAGATACCTGGCGCAGAACGGGAGGGGGCGTCCGGCCTGCCAGACGTGGAGGCTGCAGCGGCGCAGGCGCTCGATGTTCAGATTGCCCGCGTCCTGAAAGGCCATGGCCGTGAGACTGAGGCTGTGGTGGCGCAGCCGGTACAGAAAGGCGTCGAAATCGTCCCCGGGCGGCTCCGGCTCGGTGGCGGGCCGCCGCCAGTGCCGGGCCACGTAGTCCCGGTTTTCCTTGGCGCTGCTGCGCCCCGCGGGGATGCGGGCAGAGGAGGAGAGGGGCTGCAGCTCCCCCTCCCGTCCCACCAAGAGGGTGGCGTGGAAGCCGCAAAGGGGATGGTCGCAGCGGGAGGGCAGGAACAGATCGGTGGAAAGGCCCGTCTGCTCCGCCAGATCGGCCATCAGCTCGTCCAGGGTGTAGCGCTCCGCCACCTCCGGGGCCTCGGGCACTCGCCCAAACCAGGAGACGGGCTGGAAGTGGACCCCCCGCACGGTGGGGGAGAGGGAGGCCGCCAGGCGCACGCGGGCCCCCAGCTCCTTCTCATTCTCGCCCCGCACCACCGTGGGCACCAGCGTGACGCCGAGACCCAGCTCGCCGCAGCGGCGGACGGCGGCCAGCTTTTCCTCCAGCAGCGGGCCGCCCCGCAAAAATTCATAGGGGCCCTCGCTGACCCCGTCGAATTGCAGAAAGACGATGTCCAGCCCCGCCTTCGCCAGGGCCTCGGCATAGGCCGGGTCCCGGGCCAGGCGCAGACCGTTGGTGTTGAGCTGCACGGCGTCGCAGCCCGCCTCCCTGGCATAGCGCACCAGCTCCGGCAGGTCCTCCCTTTGGGTGGGC
>CAMVOG010000135.1 GCA_947169005.1 uncultured Clostridia bacterium
GGGGGGCGTCGTGGGCTCTCTGATCTTCGGCATCACGGACTATGCCTGGAGCTATCCCCGGGTCATGGCCCTGTTCTGGGTGCTGGCCGCTTTGGCCTTCGCGGCGGATCGGCTGCGGAACGAGGGAAAAACGAAGCTGTCATAACGCATGAGCGACCGGCTCGCTCATATCAATACAAAACAGGAGGAACGTAAAATGCCAATCACATCAACCAAGGACGCTTTCAGCATCGCGGGGAAGAAAGCCATTGTCACCGGCGGCGCCAAGGGCATCGGCCTGGGCATCACCACCGCCTTTTCCGAGCAGGGCTGCCAGGTGGCCATCATCGGCCGCGATGCCGAGACCGGCGAGAAGATCGCCGCGGAGCTGACGGCGAAAAACCCCGGCAAGGTGGTCTTCTTTAAGGGCGATATGTCCAGCACCGCCGCCTGCAAGGACGTGGTGGACCGCATTCTGGCGGACTTTGGGGAGATCGATATCCTCGTGAACAACGCGGGCGTGGGCCCCAACGGCAGCTTCCTGGACCAGGACGACGAGCTTTCCACCTACTTCCGCTGCATCGACGTGGACCAGAACGGCGTGGCGCGCATGACCTATTTCGTGGGCCGTCATATGCGTGAGCGCGGCAAGGGCGGCAAGATCATCAACATCAGCTCCAACGCGGGCGTGGTGGCCAGCCGCGCCGTGTGGATGGCCTCCTACTGCACCGCCAAGGCCGCCGTGAATATGTTCACCAAGGCTATGGCCGTGGAGCTGGCGGAGCATCACATCTGCGTCAACGCCATCGCCCCCGGCTACACCTACTCCAACCTCTTCAACGGTCTGCCCCAGGAGACCATCGACGGCATCGCCGCCTCCATCCCCACCAAGCGCATGGGCCAGACCATTGAGATCGGCGCCCTGGCCGTCTACCTGGCCAGCCCCGCCGCGGACCAGGTCACCGGCACCGTCGTCACCATCGACGGCGGCCATTCCCTGGGGATCTACTAAGCAAGCATAGAAACGGAAAACAAATCGGCGTGGCCCTCACAGGCACGCCGATTTGTTTTGTGAATATGCCCTTGACTATTAGCATGATTGTGCATATAATAATGCTAAGGAGGGGAACGATATGCCGAATATTCGACCTGTTTCTGATCTTCGCAATCATTTTGCGGAAATTACAAGGGAAGTCCAGCTTTCCAAAGAGCCGGTATTTCTCACCAAAAATGGCGTTGGCTCCATTGTCGTTATGAGCATGGAGAGCTATGAACAGAATCGTTATGACAGTATGGTGTATGACAAGCTGAGGGAGGCAGAGCTTCAGGCTGCGAGTACCACGGCGCGGCTGAGCCATGAGGAGGTCATGGCAAAGGCGCGTGCGCTTCTGGACGCCGCGGCGGAGGGCAAACGTGCATAAGATCGTCTATTTGCCGCTTGCGGAAAGGGATTTGATGGAGGCACTGGAATATATTGCCTGCACCTTGGATTCGCCCAGCGCGGCCAATAATCTTTTGCAGGAGTTTGAGGAAACCGTGAAGCGTATTGCGGCATTTCCCTATGCGCATGAGCTGTATCGCACGGACCGCCCGATGAAGGACGAGATACGCAAGGTGCCTGTCAAAAATTTTGTACTGTACTACGCCGTTTTTGAGGACTGTGTAGAGCTGCGGCGCTTTATACACGGACGCAGGGACAGAAGTCACGGGATTGCGGATTGAAAACACACGATCGAAACAGCATCATAGCAAGAGCGACTTGACTATTTCGTCAAGCCGCTCTTTTTACGCCGCATGCCGCGGCGTCCGTTTTTACTGATCAAATTCCTCCAATGGGCAGCCTAAGATGCCCTCCACGAAGGCGGCCAGGGCCAGGGACTGGTCCCGGCGGGCACAGGCGGCGGCGACGGCCTCCTCATTCCCCTGGAACTTGGCGAGGCTGTGGGCGTAACGCTCCGCCACGCTGACCCGCTCGGTCCCCCGGGTGAGCTTGTCCGCTAGGTAGACGACCTCTTTTTCCGCCACCCGGTCCACGTCGATGTATTCCCCCATGTGGGCCCCCACGATCAGGGCCTCGGGCCGCAGCCCCGCCTCTAAGAGAAAGAGCATGGCCCGCTGGGAGTGCCAGGGCACCGTGCGGCGGATGTCGTGCAGCAGCCCGCCCCGCCAGCAAAGCTCCGGGTCCAGCGAAAGACCCTTGGCGTTCAGCGCCAGGGCCAGGTTTCGGGAGACCTCCGCCACGGCCCGGCAGTGGGCCAGCACCCGCTCCGGCTGACCGCAACCCTCCAAAATCTTCTCGCATTGCTCGCTGCGCGTCATGGCAGGTCCTCCTTACTGAGCCGCACCCGCTTGCCCACGGGGGAGGGGGAGAGCTCATAGCCCGTGGCGGCCAGGCGGCGGCAGGCCTCCGGCTCCGTCACCACAAAGCCCGCCAGGCAGTCCACACCGAAGTCGAAGAGCTGGGGGGCCAGGGGCACCGTGGGCCCCAGCAGGATCGTCTCCGCCCCCCGGCAAAGCTCCAGCAGCCGGGGCATGGTCTTGTTGACGAAGGCCGAGCCCGTGAGGAAAACGATGTCCTGCTCCGGCAGCAGATACTCGCAGGCGCTGTCCGGGTATTCGCCGGGGCGGGGCCGCCGCTCCAGCACCGTCAGCTCGCAGACCGGGCGGTAGACCCGCATGGCCTTCTCAAAGCTGCCCACGGTGGCGACCTTTTTCCCCTCTGCCCGGGAGAGGTAGACGGAGAAGGCGTCCTGCACGCCCCGCAGCGGGTCCGGGAAGAGCACGCCTCTTGCCTCGGCCCGCTCTCGTTTGTTGTACCAGGCGTTGATGGCCGCCATGCCGATGGCGGCTTCCGGAAAGTTCCAGGACTTGGAGAGGGCGGCCAGGTCCCGAAGGTCCATGCCCACGTAGTCCTCACGCCAGGAGGGGGGGATGGAGGCGGCGTCGTAGGTCATGGCCAGGCCGTAGGCCCCCTCGTCGGTTTCCGCCATGGTCCAGATCTTGCCGTTGATGTAGCTCTTCACCTGCAGACCGGCGGGAAGCCCCTCGATCAGCGCGTCGTAAATGTCAAAAGGCTGCATGGCTGCTCCTTTCTGTCGGCTGTTTTCTCCATTGTAGCGCAAAAGCGCCCCGGATGCAAGGGGGGGGGCTGAGGGCTGAGGCAGGGGCCCTTGCCCATCCTACACAAAAGGGGAAACGTGATCTTGTAGGGAATGTGCATATACAATCATAAGAATATGTTGTATAATCAAGAAAATGGAACAAGCGACGGCATAAGTGACAGAAAGGAGGAGAAACCATGGCGGAACAGGAGGTCCTGTGCCTGAATAAGGTAGAAAAGCACTATGGCTTTCGGGCGGCAAACCGGGTCGCGGCTCTCAAGGGCGTCAGCCTGCGGCTGGAAAATGGACACATCTACGGCCTGGTAGGGAACAACGGCTCCGGCAAGACCACGCTGCTGCGCATCGTCGCGGGTCTGAGCCGCCCGGACGCGGGCAGCCTTGCCCTCTTCGGCGCGGAATCCGAGGCGGAGCTGCGTCGGGCCCGGCGGCGGCTGGGAGTGCTGGTGGAAGCGCCCAATTACTATGAGGATATGACGCTGCTGCAGAATCTGCGGGCCCAGGCCCTGCTGCTGCCCCGGGAAGAGCGGGAGGACCTGCGGGAGCTCTGCGCCCTGCTGGGCATCACGCCCCAGGTGGCCCGGCGGCGTCTGCGCAAATGCTCCCTGGGGGAGCGGCAGCGCTACGGCCTGGCCTCGGCCCTGCTGGGGAAGCCGGAGCTGCTTCTGCTGGACGAGCCGCTGAACGGACTGGACCCCGGGGGCGTCGTGGAGCTGCGGGAGCTGCTGCTGCGGCTGAACAGGGAGCGGGGTCTGACCCTCCTGCTCTCCAGCCACCTGCTGACGGAGCTGCATAAGGTGGCGACGGATTATCTCTTTCTTCGGCGCGGGGAGCTGATCGAAGCCGTTTCCGCCGAGGAGCTGGATCGGCGCGTCGCGGAGCAGGGGCACAAGGACGTGGAAAGCTATTTTATCGAGCTGAACAGGAGGGGATGAGATGAGACAGCTTCGCGCGACCCTCTATCGGCTGCTCTGCAGCCCGGTGAACTGGCTGATTTTTCTGATCGGTGCGGCCTTCTGCCTATGGGCCTCCAAGTCCGCCGACCTGCTGAACGCGGGGGAACTGGCCCGCCGCATCAGCGCGGACCCGGACAACCTGGCCCGCCTGCGCAACGTCTTCCGCCTGCAAAGCACGGCCCCCGCGGAGATGTACGCGGAGTATTTCCGCACGGCAAATCTGCCCCTGATCTACAGCCTGGCCTCCGGCAGCACCTATACCTTCAATATCTTCCTCTGCGCCCTTCTCCTGGGGCGGGACCTGCACCGCCTGCGTCTGCAGCGGGAGCTGGTGGCCTTCGGGCGGGCGCGAACCCTGGCCTTCCGCCTGCTGCTTATCCAGCTTGTGAGCGCCCTTTTCCATATCGCTGTCTTTTGGTGGGGCCTCGGGACCTGGGTGGACCGGAGCGCCTTTTCCCCGGCCCTGCTTTGGGGGACCCTGGGACAGTGCGTGGTCATCACGGCGGCCAACGCGGCCTTTATCGCCTGCGTCTATACGCTCTTCCGCAGCGCCGTGTGGGGGGCGGTGGTCTCCGCCGCGGCGGAGGTGGCGATCCTGCGCCTTTCCCTTTCGCTGCCTCTGACCCCGGCCCGCTTTCTCTTTTCCAACTTCCGCTCGGGGGACGACGTGGCGGCCCTCTGCGCCCGGCTGGGTCCCTATGCCCTGTGGGCGGCGGGGTACGTGCTGCTGTTCACGGCCCTGTCCTTCCTCCTCTTTTCCCGGAAGGAGCTGAGATAGATGAAGCGCCTTGTCCGCGCCCAGTTCTACGTGCTGGGCTGCCAGCCCTGGCTGCCCCTGCTCCTGCTGGGAGCGGCGGTGGCCTCGGGCCTCCTGGCGGGCGGGGAGGTGACGGCTCTCGCTGCCCGGAGCGGTGACGGGCTCTCTCCCTGGTCGCGCCTGGCCCTGTCTTTGGAAACGCGGCGGGCCGCGGCCCTGCTGGGCGGCGTCTTTGCCGTCCTTTGGGCGGGCCTCGCCCTGGCCCGGGGCGGGCTGAACGGGCCCCTTTGCCGGGGATACGGGCGGGGGAGCGTCTATGCCGCCCTGCTGCCGCCCCTCCTGGCCTCCCTGGTCGGATTCTCCCTGGTCTCCCAGCTCACGGCGATCCCGGCGGCCGGGGTTGACCTCGCCGCGCTGCCCGCCGCCTGGGTCCTGCGCTGCCTGGGCCTGCGGCTGCTGCTGGACCTGGGGCTGGCGCTGACGCCGTTCTTTCTCCGTTTTCTCCTGCGGGACGGCTTCTCCGCGCCCCTCCTCGCCATCGGCTGGGGCCTGCTGCTCTATTTGAAGCTGCCCGTCACCCCCGGCCTCTGGCTCCCCGGCGGCACGATCCCTTTCACCGCTCTTTGGCCCCTGCTGACCGGTGCCCTCTCCCTGCTGCTGGGCAGACTTTGCTTCCGAAAAACGCCTCACGCAAGCGCGTGAGGCGTGTTCCCTGATACCTGAGCCCTGTTCCCTGTTCCCTTGTTACCTTGTGAGCTGACGGACCCAGCGGTAGCGGTTGCAGACGATGCTGTTGGGGATGCATTTCAGAAGCTGGTCCGCCTTCAAAAAGCAGAAGACCACGAAGGGCGGGGCGTGGAAGACGAAGGCGCTGAGGGCGGCGGAGGGAATGGTAAAGAGCCACATGAAGAGGTTGTCGCAGATGGCCTGGTAGTGGGGGCTGCCGCCCCCGGCGATGATGCCCCCCTCCACGGGGAATTCGTAGCAGCTCCCCACGGAGGTGATGGCCAGCACCAGCAGAAAGTCCTCCGCCAGGGCCTTGGCCTCCGGCGACACGGCATAGAGGGAGACGATGGCGGAGCGGCAGAGCAGCATGGCCCCGCCGGAAATAAGCCCGATGAGGAGGAAGATGAGCTGCAGGCTCCGGCTGTATTCCCGCACCTTGTCCAGCCGCCCGGCCCCCACGGTCTTGCCCATGGTGACGGAGGCGGCGTTGGCGCTGGACATGCCCACCACCACGAAGAGCTGGAAGATCACCGAGGCGATGCTGTTGGCGGCAATGACCGTGGCGCTCATGTGGCCGAGGATGGCGGTCTGGGCCCCCTGGGCCACGCCCCACATGGCTCCGGAGAGCATCACGGGCAGGGCGGCCTTTGTGAAGTCCTTCAGATAGCTCCTGTCAAAGCGCAGCAGGTGGATGGGCCGGATGCGGAGTTTTTTGTCGATGAAGAAGAGGTAGACCAGGATAATGACCAGCTCCACCACCCGGCTCGTCAGCGTGGCGACGGCGGCGCCCTCGATGCCCAGCTCCGACGCGCCGAAATTGCCGTAGATAAAGCAGTAGTTCAGAACGCCGTTGATGCAGATGGTGGAGAGGCTCATGACCGTGCCGATGAAGGCGGTCTCCACGCTCTGGAGGGAGTACATCAGCGTATTGGACACGGCGAAGACCAGGTAGGTCCAGCACATGAGGCGCAGATAGCGCATCCCCTCCGCGATCACGGCCTCGTCGTCCGTAAAGACCCGCAGGACCCCGTGGGGGAAGAGCAGCGTCACTAAGAAGAAAAGCAGCCCCGCCGCCAGGGAAAAGCGCAGGCCGATGGAGGTGACGCGGCGGATGGGGTCCACGTC
>CAMVOG010000136.1 GCA_947169005.1 uncultured Clostridia bacterium
ACGATCTCGTAGTCCATCGGATGGTCCAGCATCTCCACGCCCAGGCGCTCAAGCTGGGCCTGGAAGAAACCGGGGAAGTCCTCCTCCCCCCGGGTCATGAAGAGGGAAAGCTTGTCCGTGATGGTATAGGCGTCCCGGGGATAGCGCTTGGCCACTGACTCCCGGAAGGCCACCTCGCTGAAGGTGCCGTGATAGGGCGCGGCGGTGTCGAAATAGGTGAAGCCATCGGCGAGATACCGATCCACCATTTTGTTCAGGGTCTCCAGGTCGATCTCCGTTTGCTTCTGCGGGTCCTTCAGCGGCAGGCGCATCAGACCAAAGCCGAGTTTTTTCATACCAATTCCTCCATATCGTTATTATTTGAACAGACTTGTATGTTCCAGCCGCCCCACCGCGAACTGGGCGCAGAGGCCGGTAAAGAGCCCCGCCGCGATGCCCGAGACCATCAGCACGGGAAGGTAGACCAGGATCGCCGGGGTCCCCGTGACGACGACGGCCACGGCCATTTGCCCCAGGTTGTGGGCCACGGCCCCCAAAACGCCGCAGACCCAGATCTGCTTCATGGTCAGCAGCTTTCGCAGCAAAAGCATGAGGAGATAGCACAGGAGCCCCCCCGCCAGGGAATAGGCCAGGGCCATGACCTGACCGGAGAAGAGAGAGCCCAGCAAGATGCGGGTCAGCAGGATCGCCAGGGTGTTCGCCGGGCCCAGAAGAAACATGGAAAAGACCGTGACGATATTCGCAAGGCCCAGCTTCACGCCGGGGATGGGCGTGAGATTCGGAAGCTGCAGCTCCACGATAAAGATGCCCAGGGCCATGGCGGCCAGCACCGCCGCCCGGGTAAGACGCTTGAGCTTCATGGGCGCCCCCTTACTGCGAGACTGTGTCGATCCCGTCCGCGGCCTTGGCGGAGGTCTCGATACGGATGACCAGGCGGTGGGGCAGACAGACGATGGGTGCGGCGGAATCCGCAAGCCAGCCCGCGTGGACGCAAACCTGGTCCGGACAGTCCGCCTCCAGGACCCGGATGCGGCCCGGGGCGACCTCGATCACGTTCTCCCTGGCCCCGTCCGATACGGTAAAGGTGAAGCTCTCCGTCACGGCAGAAAGGTCGATGGAACGGACGCAGACGCCGTTCTGATAGATATTCGCCACGGTGCCGGAGGCACCCCGGCCCAGCAGCAGGAAGCAGAAGGCCAGGGATACCAGCAGCAGGGCCCCGATCAGGATGATCCAGCTTCTCGTCCTCATGGCTCGATCACCGTCACCTTCGCCCCGGCGTATTCGTCCAGAGGCCGGAAGCTCTCCGCCAGCCCGGCGGTGACGAGGATCTCCCTCTCCGCCGTGACGAAAATCGCCTCAAAGTCCTCGCTCTCCCGCCAGAGCGCCGCGGCCCGCTCGGCCCCCATAACAAAGAGAGCGGTGGAAAGCCCGTCGCAGGTAAGCCCGTTCTCCCCCACCACCGTGACGGAAACGAGGCCGCTGTCCGCGGGGGCTCCGGTGGCCGGGTCCAGGATGTGCCAGTAGGTTTTGCCCTCCTGCTCAAAATAGCGCTCATAGCCGCCGGAGGTGATCACGGCCTTGTCTGTGATCTCCACGACGCCCAGATAGCCGCTGCCGCCGAAGGGGTCCGCCACCGCTACCCGCCAGGGGCTCCCGTCCGGCTTCGCCCCCAGGGCGTGGACGTTGCCGCCCAGATTCAGCAGGGCCGAGGTAACGCCCTGCTCCCGCCAGAACTCGATCACCCGGGTGCTGGCGTAGCCCTTGGCCACGCTGCCCAGGTCGATCTCCATGCCCGCGGGCAGCTTTACCCGGCTGAGGCCGTCGAAGTCGATGCGGGTGTAATCCACATTCTCCAAAAGGGACTCCAGTTCCTCAGCCGCGGGAACGCGATATTCCTCCGCAGTGAAGCCCCAGGCCCGGACCAGAGGATAGATGGAGAGGTCCAGGGCCCCGCCCGTGCGCGCGCAGAGGGCCAAGCCTCCGGAGAGCAGCTCTGCCGTCTCCGGGGACAGCTCCCCTTCCCCGCTTTCGTTCAGCGCGTGGATCTCGCTGGCCGGGTCTGTTACGGAGAACAGGTCCTCCAGGCGGTAGATCTCCCGCTCCGCCTCCCGCAGCTGTTCCTCCGTGCCCCAAAGGCGCAGATCCATCACCGTGTCCATGGCGAAGATGGTGGAGGTCCGTTCTTCCGCCTGTGGGGCGGCCTCTTCCGTTTTCTCCCCACTTTGGGCGGAACAGGCGCAGAGAAGGACCAAGGCCAGGAGCAGAGGCAGCAATTTCCGAATCATCTTGTCTTCCTTTCACGAGAGGCGCTTGCCTCTTCAATTGCTTATTATACAAAAAAAGAGGGCCCTTGGAAAGCCCCCTGTGTGAATTTTCTCAAAAAACGACTCCCGGTTGGAGGGCGGCACAGGCCGCCCCCCACCGGAAAGGGAAAGGCTTATTTGCTGTAGAAGCGATAGAGGAAGGTGACGATATCGGCCCGCTTGCAGGCGTCCATAGGCGCGAAGTGGGTCGCGTCCGCGCCGGTGGTCAGCTTCTCTCCGACAGCCCAAAGGACGGGCGCGTAGAAGTAATCACCCTCGGCCACGTCCTCAAAGACGTTCTCGCCGCTGACCGCGCCGATCTTCAGCGCGCGCCAGAGGAAGGTAAGCACCTGGCCGCGGGTAACGGTGGCGTCGGGCGCGTAGTGGGTCGCGTCCACCCCAAGGGTGACGCCGTTTTCCCAGGCCCAGCGCACGGCGGTCTCATAATAGCCCGCGCTCTCCACATCCGTGAAGGGGATCGCCGCGGAGGAATTCGGGGAGCCGGCGGCCCGCCAGAGGAAAGTGAGCATCTCGGCACGGGTGGCGCTGCCCGCGGGATCGAAGACGGTCTCGCTCCTGCCGGCGGCGACGCCCTTTTCCACGGCCCAGTAGACAGGCGCGAAGTAATAGGCGCTCTCGTCCTTCACGTCCTCAAAGAGCTTCTTTTCGGGCTCCGTGGGCATAATGACGACGATGGGCTCTGTCGGCCTCGTGGGCTCGGCGGTGTATTCCGCCGTCGCGGACTGATCGGCGTAATTATCGGTGACGACGGTGACGGCGTAGGTCTTGCCGCTCTCGGCAGCCTCGGCGGTGGTGACGACACCGTTCACCACGGGAACGTTCTCCGCGATGACGGTGGCCGTTTCACCCCGGCCCACCCGGGTCTTGACCGTGGCGACGGGATTCTCCGCGTCGGCGGGCAGGCCCTCGATTTTCAGACTGGTCGCGGAGGCAAAGGCCGCGGAGACGGCGCTGAGCTCCTGCCTGATGGGCAGCCCCACCGCGCAGGTGTACACGTTCTGCGCCGTGATGAACTTCACGCTCTGAACGGTCTTCCCCGCTGCGGAGGCGGTGGGCCAGCCGAGCTGGGTCTTCTGCCAGAAGCCCTGGATTACAGGCAGAGCCGTCTCGCTGCCGTCAGCAAAGGTGACGACGACGCCGTTTACGGGCTCCTCGATGGCGATGCCGTTCAGACGGGCCTCGATGTAATTGCCGTGATGGGAATAATAGCTCGCCGTGGCCGTTACATTCTCCACTGCGGAGGCGCGGCCGCTGACGGCGCCGAAGGCGAAGCCCTCCTCCGCCGCGCTCAGCGCCTTATAGCGGGCAGGCTTCTCCGCCAGGGCATACCAGGAATAAGAGGGCGCGCAGAACAGAGCGTCCTTGCCGCTGACCTCCGTCGGGGTGATGGTCTTCTCACGGCCGGAGACAATGCCGATGGTCTTCACGGTCTCGTCCGTCACCTGCAGGCTCTCGTCCAGGAGGCTCATATCGGGCACGAAGACCGGGAAGGTCGCGCCCAGGGCCTCGACCTCCGCGCCCTCGGCGGCGTCGGTCTCGTGATAAGAGCCGCCGGCGATGCCGCTGTTGGCGTATTTCAGCGTCGCGCCGCTGACGGCGTCAAAGCTGCCGTTCTCCCCCAGCTCGGCGGCATAAAAAGCCTCATAGGGAATGTTCATCAGCACATAGCCCGCCTGGGAGATATTGAGCTCCGTGGCGTAGTCCTTGATGCTGCCGTCCTTGAGGTAGTAGCGCACGTTGGTGACGGTCTTGCCGCCCAGGTCCAGGTCGCTGAGGTTCCAGCCGATCTCGGTCCCGCGCCAGATGTTCACCACATGATGCAGGGCGTAGCGCTCCTCACCCGCCGTGATAACAACGGCGGACACGTTCTTCGCCTCCACCTCAACGCCGCTGAGCTTGATCTCGATATCCGCGTGGCGGGCGCCCACGGTGACTTCACCCGCAGCCTCACCGGTGACGGCGCTGCCATCAGCCGCGGCAAAGACGGCCTTGCCCTCCTCCACCGTCAGTTTCTTGCTGGAGACGGGCTCCTCGCTCAGCACGTAATAGGAGTAGCTGGGGGCCTCCTGCAGGGCCTCCACGCCTCTGAGCTCCACGGTGCTGGTCTGCCCGCGGGCGGTCATTTCATAGGTCAGATAGGCCTCGTCCGTGATCTCCGTTCCGCCAAGGGCAGCGAGGTCCGATTTCGCGGCAAAGACGGGGTACATGACGCCCGCAATGCCCTCGCTCGTCACGGCCTCCTCGCTCTGGTGGTAGCTGGCTCCGTTCACGTTCACGTTCCGGGCCTTGCCGTTCAGCGTGGCGGACGTGATGGCGTCCACCGCGTTCTCGTTGGCGTAGAAATCCCCGTAGGGGATGTTCATGAGAACATAAACGCCGTCCTCCTCGGCAGGCGCCTCCCCCTCCGCTGCCAGGGCTCCGCCGGAGAGCCCGAGAGCGAGGGTCAGCGCCAGCACCAGCGCCAGGACCCAGGGTCTGCTTCTTTTCAATTTACATTCCTCCTTATTGTCCATGTGTTAGCCTTTGCTAACAATATGGATTATAACATGTGAGAAAGTAGTTTGCAAGTGCTAACTACTATTTTTTAACAAGGTTGGGAGTAGATTCTTGCACAAAGGCATGGTATAATGAGCTCGGCCATTGGCCTGGGAGGTATGAACATGAAAGAAGAAATGGATTATCTGCGCGAAAGGCTTTTGGAGCTGCTGGCGATCGACAGCCCCACAGGCTTTACGCGCAAGGCGCAGGAATATCTGATGAAGGAGCTGACCGCGCTGGGCTACGCGCCCCGGGAAACCGTGAAGGGCGGCGTCCTGGTAGACCTGGGCGGCCCCACGGGACGCGAGGACGGGCTGCTGCTCTCCGCCCACATCGACACCCTGGGCGGCATGGTGCGGGAGATCACCCCGCAGGGGCGGCTGAAGATCACCAACGTGGGCGGCCTGCGCGCCACCAGCGTGGAGACGGAAAACTGCCGGGTCTACACCCGCTTTTCCGGCGTGTACAGCGGGACCCTGCAGCTGATGAACGCTTCGGTCCACGTGAACAGCGAGGTGGGCACCGCCGAGCGCAGCTATGACAGCTGCGAGATCCTGCTGGACGAGCCCGTGGAGAGCAAGGAGGACGTAAAGAAGCTGGGCATCCGCAACGGTGACTTCGTCTGCTTCGACACCAGGAGCCAGATCACGGACAGCGGCTATATCAAGAGCCGCTTTCTGGACGACAAGCTCAGCGTGGCCGTGATCCTGGCCCTAGCCAAGGAGCTCCGCGACAAGGGCATCACACCCTCCCGGCGGCTGTGGGCCCACTTCACGGTCTATGAGGAGGTCGGCCACGGCGGCGCGGCCAGCATCCCGGAGGGGGTGCGGGACATTCTCGCCGTGGACATGGGCTGCGTGGGTGACGGGCTGGAATGCACGGAGCGGCAGGTCTCCATCTGCGCGAAGGACCGCATCGGGCCTTATAACTACGACATGGTGACGGAGCTGGTGCAGGCGGCGGAGAAGGCCGGGGCAGACTACGTCATCGACCTCTATCCCCACTACTCCTCCGACGCGGACGTGACCGTGACCGCGGGCCACGACATGCGCCACGGGCTGATCGGCCCCGGCGTCTACGCCTCCCACGGCTACGAGCGCAGCCACCTGGACGGGGAGGAAAACACCTTGCAGCTGTTGGCTGCCTACGTGCAGTAAAAAAGCTCCCGGAGATCCAGTCCGAATCTCCGGGAGCTTTCTTTTTCTTTTAATGTTATGTTCTCGGCTTGCCGTAGAAGAAAAAGGCAACGAGGCCGGGGCCGGTATGGCAGCCGATGGTGGAGCCGATATAGGTGTAGGACACGTCCTTGAAGCCGAACTCAGCCTTGGCGGCGTCCCCATAGCGCTTTGCCTTTTCCGGCACGTCGGAATGGCAGATGTAGAGGGTCTGCTCCTCGGGCTTCACGGCGATCTCACGGATGTAGTCGTGGAGCTTCCGCTCCGTGGCCTTTTCCCCGCGGACCTTGTCGATCACCAGCAGATGGCCCTCCTTATCCAGCTTGAGGATGGGGTTGATGTTCAGCACCGTGCCCACGATGGCCCCGGCGCGGCTGACGCGCCCGCCGCGATAGAGATATTTCAGCTCGCTGGCGGTGTAGTAGGTGTTGATGAGGTGGCGTTGCTCCATGCCCCAGTCATAGCACTCCTGCAGGGTCTTCCCTTCCCCGCGCATGCGGGAGATCTCCAGGCAGAGCATACCGTAGCCGTAGGAGGCCAGCAAAGAATCCAGCACCAGGATCTCCGCCTCGGGATGCTC
>CAMVOG010000137.1 GCA_947169005.1 uncultured Clostridia bacterium
CACGGGGCGGCGTCCCATCCACAAAGGCGGTCCTGCGCAGAAGAGCCCCCTCGCCGGGCTCCTTCTTTTCGCCTCGTTTTCCTGTATTGTAATACTCCGGCAGGAGCCAAAAGCTCGCCTCGATCATATCTCCCTCATGGGCTGTCTCGGGAATACTGAACCCGAGTTCCTCCGTCAAAAGATCCGACAAGGGCCCTGTGTCCGATGGGTTCATAATCTCTCTCGGCACGGTGCTGTACCATTCGATCGTTTTATCCAGATACCGTTCCCCCGTCGTGAGGTTCACGATGCTGAATCGCTGGCTTGCCGCGTCGCGCCTGATCATGGGAAATCGCCATTTCCCCAGGACCGCATTGGGAGAGACGGAATCCCGCTCCGGGTGATAGCTCTCGTCCTGCACCAGCGGGTTCCCGCCGCAGAGCCCCTGTACGCCATTGCTTATAACGCCCAGCGCCGTTCTGCCCAGCCTACCGTCAAAAGTACTGGTGCCGTCGTTCACGCCGCCGGGAGCGGCTGACAAGACATAGGCATGGCTGCCGAGATAGCGATCCTGATACTGGCCATCCAGCTCGATGATCTCACAGAACATGGAGGGGTCGCCCCAGTTGCCGTAGAAGGCCAGCAGGGGAATGGAGTGGGTGGAAGCCAGCAGGCCCTCGCCGTCCGCCTCCGGGGCGGCGAAAACGTAGCCCTGCATATAGGTTCCCTTGGGATAGTGGGTTTCCAGCCAGGCCGCGGCGTCCGCCGTCAGCCGCAGGGAGGCCGTCACGTGGGCGCTGCCCCCGGCGGGCACCCTTACGCGGCTGCCCGCCGCGTCCCCGCCGAAGACGGCGGTGGAGGCCAGCGGCGCGGTGGAGAGGGCGGCGTACTCCGCCGTCTGCTCGGGATAGAGGGTGGAGGCGTCCGTAAACACGTCCTGGGTGAAGAGCTCCGCCGAAAGGGCGTAGCTCCTGTCCCTGCCGTCCGTGTTATAGATGGTGAAGCCCAGCTCGTAGGCGCCCGTCCGCTCCGGATCGTCCCCCAGCTCCGCCTTGACCTTGCCGTCGGCGGCGGAGGGGGTGGAGGCGGCGTCCATGAGGATGTAGGAGCCCGCGCTCACCGCGGCGGCGGGGTCAACGAGGCCCGCGCCCTGCCGCAAAACGGGATAGTAATGCCCGTTCTCATCCTTCATGGGAACGGCGGTGGACATGAGCAGGGACTGGACGAGCTGACGGCCCGTGCGGCCCGTGGCCGCCTCCAGCCCCGTCTCCCGGATAAACTGGCTCACCAGGGCCGCCGCCCCGGCCACCTGGGGAGAGGCCATGGAGGTGCCGCTGTTGGTCTTATACAGATTCGTTTCCGCCGCGTCGCCCCGGACGGAGTAGATGCCGCCGCCGGGGGCCGTGATCTCCGGCTTCAGGGCCAGGTCGCCCGTGGTGCCCCAGGAGCTGAAGCTGCTCATGGTGTACCAGCCGTCCTCGCTGGGCTGGGCGAAGGGAACAGCGTTTTTCTTGATGACCAGACGACCCACATAATAGGAGTTATCGTCGTCATCCAGCCGCTTTTCGCCCGCGTTGCGCAGCTCCACGCCCACTTGCCGCGTCACCGCCGCGACAGGGGCCGTCCCCGTATAGGCCGTCAGGTCCATGTTGATGGTGCCGGGCTCGTTGTTATAGATGATCGTGCCCACCGCTCCGCAGGAAACGGCCAGGTCCGCCTTGTCGGAAAAGGCAACGCCGTTGCCGCGGGAGATGACGGCGAGCTTTCCCTCCAGGTCGATAAAATCGAAGTCGCCGGGCTCGCCGTAGCCCTCGATCAACACGTACTCGTACTCCGTGCCGCTGCCGTCCGCGGAGGTATCCAGCGTCGCCAGCGGCTCGTTGGAATAGCTGGTTTCGTTATACACGACGGGCTGCAGGCCGCCGCCCGCGCTCCGGTAGTTCAGCGTGTCCAGGGAGACCTGGCCCGCGTTCTCCACGGAGGCCACCGTCAGGCTGTTGGTGTAGCTGCCGGGGGAGCCCATGGTATCGTACATTACGTCGTCGGTATAGAGGTAGCCGTTGGTCCGGGCGGCGTAGGCCCACTGATAGGCGTTGCCCGCGGAAACGCAGACCACGGCCCCGGCCTTTTCCAGCCCCTCCATGACCTCCTGGTATACCGCGGCGTCCGAAAATCCGTTCAGGGAAGAGCCCAGGGAGAGATTGATGGAATCTGCCCCCAGGAGGACAGCGTCCTCAATGGCGGCCATATAGTCCGCGGTATAAGCGCCTCCGTTCTTGCCGAAGACCTTCATCACGAGGAGCTGGGCATCCGGGGCCTGCCCCACCACCTTGGCGGCCTCCATCGCGCTGACGAAACCACCCTCCCCGTCGGGCAGATAGCGGTTGGCCGCCGCGATGCCGCCCACGTGGGAGCCGTGGTCCGTCTGGGAATCCTCGTCGTGGGTCAGATAGAGGTTGTTATCCACGTAGTTGAAGCCGAAGGGCACCTTGGTGCTGACGAAGCAGGTCTCCGGGGCGGCAGGCGACATGGTCTTTTGAAAGGCGTTGAGCTTTGACGCCACGGCCCGGATGCCCTCGACGTCCAGCAGCCCGTAATCGGCCACGGTTTTCCCGGCCTCCGCCGCGTCCTCCGCCAGGGCGTAGTCGAAGGCGGCGGCGTCGAAGGATTGGTGATCCAGGTCCAGGCCCGTGTCGATGATGGCGATACGGCTGCCCGCGCCGTTATAACCCGCCGCCCAGGCGGTGCTGGCATGGGTCATGTCCGTGGCGATGGCCATGTTGGGCTCGTTCACCGTCTCCACCGGCTCCGGGGCCTCATAGCGGGTCTCCTCCACCACGGTCCTGACGCCGGGCGTCTGCCGGATGGTCTCCAGGTCGCCGAAGCGCACGTTGGCGGAGATGATGTTGGCCGCCAGGGTCAGATTCCACTGCACGTCCAGGCTCCGCCCGGTCCGCCGCTCGATGCCGGCGGTCACGGCGGCCTGGGCGTTCATAAGCCGCTGCCGCAGGGCGTCGGCCTCGGCGTTTTCCCCGATGCCCATAACGGAATAGCCCTGCCCGATGACGGAGGGCTGCTCCAGCACGATGGACACGCGCACCGACTCTGCCGGGGAGCGGCTCTCCCGCTCGACGGCGGCAGACTGCGCCGGGGCCAGGGCCTCCGCCAGGGAGGTCGTGACCGCGCCGTTTTCCACCTGTCTGAAGCGCACGCCCGGCACGGCGCTCTCCGCCTCCGGCTCCGCGGCCCAGGCCGGGATGGCCGGGGAGAGCAGCAGGGCCAGCAGCAGGAACAGGGCGCAGGCGCGTTTCAATCCTCTGTTTTTGCTCATAATCCGTTTCCTCCAGATTCTGCACGATCTTCCGTCCGGCGCTTTACCGGAACGAAAATGCTGTTTTCACCGTTCAGATAATATTCATAGCTCAGGCGCTTCCGGTCCACCGTCCAGGGGGATTCGGGCAGCCATTGCCGCAGGGCATAGAACCAGGTGGCATGCACCGCCTCGCTCAGCTCCTGGTTGCGCGCCGCCTCGGGCAGCCGGAAGCGGGCAAAGCACCCGCCGGGGACCCAGGCCGCCTCCATGGCCGAGGGGACATAGCTCTGTCTCGGGACCGTGGGGCCGATGAGATAATAGCCCTCTCCCGGCGGCCCGATCCACAGCCCCACCGTATCCGCGCCGCCGCCGATCCGCTTGTACTCTCTGTCGCTGACCCAGGGGAAATCCCGGCCAAGCCAGAAAGCGCCCAGTTCTTCTTCCTTCCCCGCCCGGCGCTCTCCCGTCTCAAAGGCCCAGCCCACCACATAGAAGCCCGGTTTTTCCGCCAGCTCCGGCTCCCGCATCAGAACGCGGCCCCGGCTGGCGGCGTATTGGGAGGAGCTGACGCCGTATTCCTCCAAAAAGGCCTTGTTGAAGCCGGAAAGGGTCTCAAAGCCCGCGATCTCCACAGCCTCGGAGATTCGGCCCGTCTCCCGCAGGACGCGGGCGGCGCGGAAGAGCCTCCGCAGGCGGATATAGTGGTGGACGGAATAGCCGGTGATCTCCCGAAAGAGCTTGCGAAAGGTGGAATAGGCATAGCCGTAGCTTGCCGCGAGCTTCTCCGGGTCGATCTTCTCCGACAGCCGTTCCTCTATATCCCGCCTGCAGGTCTGCAGGAGGGCCCATTTTTCTTCCCGTTCATTCATGTCCTTCTCCGTCAATCCGCCAAAATCATGTCACTGAACCGGTGCAGGACCGCCGCCAGCTCCGCGCGGACGGCGCTTCCCCGCGGGGCCAGAAGGCCCTGTCCCCGCCCGCGGATCAGGCCCTCGGCCACCGCCCAGCGCATGGCGCGCCCGGCAAAGGGTGAGAGGGAATCCAGGTCCGTAAAGCTCGTCAGCTCGCAGCTGCCGCCGCAGTCCAGGCCCTTGTGGCGGGCGTAGCGGTAAAGCAGCGTGACAAGCTGTTCTCTCGTCAGCAGATCGTCCGGGCCGAAGCGCCCGTCGCCGTAGCCCTCCGCCAGGCCGATCTCCGCCGCCCAGGCGAGGGCTTCCCCATACCAGCTTCCGGGGGCCGCGTCCGTAAAGGGCGGGGAGCCCGCCGTCCGCGGGCTGCCCTCCAGCCGGTACAGCACCGTGACGAGCATGGCGCGGGTCGTCAGGCCCCGGGGAGAGAAGCTCGTCTCCCCCGTGCCGCGCATCAGCCCATGCTCCACGCAATAGGCCACGTCCCCGGCAAACCAGTTGTCCTCCGTCACGTCCTCAAAGAAACGGGCCGCCGCAGGCTCCGCCTCCTCCCGGCCGGGCTCTTCCTCCGGCGCGGGGTCCTCCCCGCCGCCGTGGAGGGCCGCGTAAGCCTCGGGGCTGATATCCGCCGCCAGCAGCCAGCGCCCGTAGAGGGGCGCGCCGGGGGTCTCCTCCTGGGTATAATCGTCGCAGTAGTGCCAGATCACGGCGTCCCCGTCCTCCAGCACATAGTCCCCCAGCGTCACGCCGGGGTGCTTTCCGTTCACCGTATACATCCAGCCGGAGACGCCGCCGTTGTCGCCGTTGGCCAGCACGAAGCCGCCCAGCACGGCGGGGGCCGTCACGCTGTTCACAAAGCCGCTCTCCGCCCCGCTCTGGGCCAGCCCGGCCTCCGCCAGGCCCAGCAGGAAAAGCTCCTTGGCCGTCGTTCCCTTTGGCAGGGTGTACAGGGTGGTGGGGATCCAGGTGACGTAGGCCGCGTGCGCCCCCTCCCCGTGAAGGCTGTCCCCCACCAGCCGCTGGGAGACGCGGATCGTCTCCGCCGCGGGCGGCTCAGCGGGGCCGGGCGCGGCCGCCCGGATGGTGACGGACCCGCTCTGCAGGCTAAAGGGCACATTCTCCAGGGCGGCGTTGTAAATATTCTCCGGATCGCAGCGGAGCTGAACGGGGCAGTCCCCCGCCGCCGCGCCCTCCAGAACGCGGAAGCGCAGCACAGCCAGCAGGCCGTTTCCCAGACAGTCCTCCGCGGCGGTGGAATCCTCCCAGTAAAGGATGAAGGGATCAGCCCCCAGATGGTCGCTGAAGGTGGCGTGGGGCAGCAGCCCCGCGTCCTCCGCCGCCACCAGCTCCAGGCGGCTGCGGTCATAGCGCAGCTCCAGCAGCATGGAAACGACGCCCGGGTTGTTTTCCAGGCGCAGGCTCAGCTCCACCTCCCCGCCGGGCTCCGCCGTCCCATCGGACAGGCTCAGCAGCGGCGCGGGGCCCTCCGGGGGCGTTTCCGCCTCCACCTCCCGCCGCTGCTCCGTGAAGCACGGCGCGGTAAAGCGGACGGTATAGACGGTTTTCCCCGCCTCCTCCGTGATCACGGCCGGGGCCTCCTCGCTCTCCCGCTCGCCGCAGCCCGCGCAGAGGCGGGAGGCGGTGCAGGCGCTCAGGTCCTCCCGCCAGTCATAGCTCGGCTCGCCCCAGCTATGCTCGTGGGCGGGCTCCCCGCCCGTGATCGTCACGCGGCCCTCGCCCAGGGCAAAGGGTACGTCTTCCATGCGGTAGTTATAAACGTTTTCGGGCTTGGCGCTCAGCCACACCCGGGCGCTGCCCCCTTCCCCCGTCACCCGGTAGCGGAGCGTCGCCAGCACGCCGCTGTCCCTCAGATCCGCGGCGGCGGTGGAGGCCTCCCACATCATCACGAAGGGGTACGTGTCCCAGCGGTCCGAGAACAGGCCGTTGGGCAGGAGGCCCGCGTCCTCCGCGGACACCAGCTCCAGCGCCTCCCGGTCATATTCCAGCTCCAGCGCCGCGGATATGAGCCCGGGATTCTCCTCCAGGCTGAGCGTGAGCTCCACCGTTTCCCCCGCCCCGGCCTCGCCGGAGGACAGGGCAAAGCGCGCCTCCCCTGTCCCCGCCGCCAGGGCGGGGCAGAGCAGGGCCAGCAGCAGGGCCGCGCAAAGCAGCAGCCCCAGCGATCTTTTGAAGCATGCCATGGGTTCCCTTCCTTTCCGTCAGCCCAGGCGCACGCCCTCCCAGCGGGCCAGGAAGCGCTTGAGAACGGTCATATCCTTGCTGTTCACGGCTCCGTCGCCGTTGACGGCCGCCAACGACGGGGCGAGCGTCGCGCCGGCCCCGCGGGCCGGATGCCGGTCGAGCAGCGTGGCGGCCG
>CAMVOG010000138.1 GCA_947169005.1 uncultured Clostridia bacterium
TCCACCGCCGTGAACAAGGTGTTCTCTGACGGCTATCAGAAGATCATCATGGAGGCCAAGAACGACGACGAGGTGCAGGTCATGTACGACGACATGATCAGGAGCGCCATCGACGCGGGCCTGCGGGAGCTGACCGCCCGCCTGGACGGGACCCGCCCCTATATCCCCAACTCCGCCGCCGCCCCGGTGGGCAGCGGGGGCGGCTATTCCCTGGCCGCCCCGGGCGGGGACAAGGGCGTGAAGCAGTATTTTAACGACGTGTCCTCCGCCGCCCTGCGCTCGGAGCGGGGCATCCCCAACGTCCCGGCCCCGGAGTCCCTGCGCCGCTTTCTGAAGCCGGAGCATCTCTGGCCCATCAACGAGGTCTGGGCCCTCCATGACTGGACCTATCATATGAACGGCCCGGCCAATACCTATATGGTCGCCCTGCAAAGCTGGCTGGGCGGTGATTTCCCCATCCCCGTGGACCGCATCCGCGAGTCCGAGCCCCGGCCGGAGGACCCCGTCTATCTCCGCTATAAGGAGGAGATCGCCGCCATGTGTGCCGCCGCCGGGAAGGCCTGGCGCTTCGAGGACTTTGCCCGCGTCGCCCAGCGGATCAACTATGAAAACCACCGAGGGCTCTTTGAGGCCCTGGCCGCCCGCCGGACAAACGGGCTGCTGATGTGGATGAGCCAGTCCTCCTGGCCCTCTTTCATGTGGCAGACCTACGACTATTTTCTGGATACCAACGGCGGCTATTTCGGCGTGATGGCGGGCAATCAGCCCACCCGGGCCCTTTTCGACCCCCGGGACGACGGCCTTCTGCTGGCCAACGCCTCCGCCGCCCGCTATGAGAACGTAAGCACCGAGGCGGAGGTCTTTGACCTGTGGGGCAGGCCCGTTTCCCGTCGGGTCTATACCACCCCGCTGCTGGAGCCGGACGCCTGCGGCCTCCGCCTGGGCCGGGCGGACTTCTCCGCCTCGCCCACGGACCTCGTTTTCCTGCGCCTCACCCTGCGGGACGAGAGGGGCGCCGTCCTGGGCCGCAATATCTATTGGCACAACCGCCGGGATTACCAGGACTACCGGGCCCTGGCGGAACTGCCGGAGCCCGCCGCCTCCCTGAAGGTCCTGGGAGAGGAGCGGACGGGAGACGAGGTCCGCTGGACCCTGCGGGTGACGAACGGCCGGACCCCCGCCCTCTGCCTCCGCCTCCGCCTCACGGACCGGGCGGGCGAGCCCCTGCTGCCCGTCTTCTGGTCGGACAATTACCTTACGCTGATGCCCGGCGAGGAGCGGGAGATCACCGCCGCCGTGCACGCAGAGCAATGGACAATGGACAATGTACAATGGACAATGGATAATTAGCAATGTGCAATGTGCAATGCAATCGGGGACGTTTTTTCGCCCCATCAGAGCCGTTCGCGTTTTGAGCATCGTCGCCGTGGGACAAAAGAACCGTCCCCCAATCTTCAGGTTATTAGGGTGGAGGTAACTCCGATACCATAAAGGAGGAGCAAATGGATAATCTGCAATGGTTGTCTTGCTGGTATCAAGTTTTTTGCGATAGAGAAAGGGAACACTTATATGGGATCGACATAGAAACCATAGACAATCCGGGCTGGTCCATAAAAATAGCCCTTAATGACACCACACTTTCTCACAAATGTTTTGCCCCAATAGAGCGCGAGTGGGAAACGGGTCATTGGCTCACCTGCTATGTGCATAACGACTGTTTCATTGGCTTTTGCGGTTTGCAAGACCTAAAAGGAGTGTCAATGGGGACGGTTCTGTTTGACAACCTTCTCGTTCCGATGTCAGCTAAAAGAAAACGGAGGTACTCAAAATGCCAAGACGGACCCGGCGTCAGTTACTCGGGTTATTTCAATCAGAATTTATTTTTGGGGACGGTTCCTTTGTCCCACTTTTGGGACGCATTAACCGTCCACGATTGCACTATTACGGTGACGATTAGAACCGTCCCCGTTGACACCGGGTGCAGCTTCAAGGAGGAATAGTATTGACCACAATAACGATGTTCTTGACTTTGATAGGAAATAACTTCGATCCAGCATATGTTACTGATCGTCTCGGTATAAAGCCGGATGAGATCAGAGTCAAAAATGAGGTTTTGGGAAATGGTCGAATTTTTGGACACTATGAATGGGGGATTTGCTCAAGCAAATACGAAACGGACTTCGCAAAGATGGCTATAGATGAAGTCCTTGAACGAATATACGATAAAATACCTCTTTTCTCCGTAGTTGCAAAAGAAGTTATGGCAGAATGGCATTTCCTTTTTACATTTGATGTATACGAGGATTTTCCTGTTGTTGTATTTTCAAAAGAATTTATCCAAATTGCAGCGGAACTGGATGCCCAAATTGGATTTGATGTATTGTTACTGAATAAATGAAGCCGGGGACGGTTCTTTTGTCCCATGAGAGCTGATCCCGTTTTGAGCGTCGTCGCCGCGGGACAAAGGAACCGGTCCCAAATCTTCAAAACTCTGAAAAAATACTTGCATTCCCCTTTGCCTTGTGATACTATATTTCAGCATTCCGCACGCCTCCCGACTTTTCCCTCGGTGCCTTCGGGTGGGGGAAGGGGCTGACGGGGGCGGAGGGATACCGTTTTTTGCCATGGAAACGGTATAAATAACAAAAACAGGAGGAAACAAAAATGGCAGTCGTATCCATGAAGCAGCTGCTGGAAGCCGGTGTCCACTTCGGCCACCAGACCAGACGCTGGAACCCCAAGATGGCGCCCTATATCTATATGGAGCGCAACGGCATCTATATCATCGACCTGCAGAAGACCGTGAAGAAGCTGGAGGAGGCCTACAACTTCGTGAAGGACCTGGCCGCTAACGGCCAGACCATCCTCTTCGTGGGCACCAAGAAGCAGGCTCAGGACTCCGTGCGCGAGGAGGCCGAGCGCGTCGGCATGTACTACGTGAACGCCCGCTGGCTGGGCGGCATGCTCACCAACTTCAAGACCATGCGCACCCGCATCGACCGGCTGCAGCAGCTCCGCAAGATGCAGGAGGACGGCACCTTCGACATGCTGCCCAAGAAGGAAGTCATCAAGCTCACCGGCGAGATCGCCAAGCTGGAGAAGTATCTGGGCGGCGTGAAGGAAATGCGCCGTCTGCCCAGCGCCCTGTTCGTCATCGACCCCCGCAAGGAGCGCAACGCCATTGCGGAAGCCCGGAAGCTGCATATCCCCATCGTCGCCATCGTGGACACCAACTGCGATCCCGACGAGGTTGACTACGTCATCCCCGGCAACGATGACGCCATCCGCGCCATCCGCCTGATCTCCTCCACCATGGCCAACGCCGTGCAGGAGGGCCGCCAGGGCGCCGACGCCGAGGTCGAGGCTCCGGCGGAAGCTCCCGCTGCTGAATGATTTGGAGGTAAGTGAAAATGGCTTTTACCGCTCAGGACGTTAAGACTCTTCGTGAAATGACCAACGTCGGCATGATGGACTGCAAGAAGGCTCTCCAGGCTACCGACGGCGATATGGATAAGGCCGTTGACTGGCTGCGTGAAAAGGGCCTGGCCAAGGCCGCCAAGAAGGCGGACCGCGTGGCCGCCGAGGGCATGGCTTACGCCGCCGTCATCGACGGCGTCGGCGTGGCCGTCGAGGTCAACTGCGAGACCGACTTCTGCGCCAAGAGCGACCTCTTCGTGGCCTTCGTCAAGGACATCGCCAAGGTCGTCGCCACCGAGAACCCCGCCGACGTGGAGGCTCTCCGCGCCAGCAAGTATCCCGGCAGCAGCCTCACCGTGGCTGAGATCCTCCCCGAGAAGGTCATGAGCATTGGCGAGAACCTGCAGCTCCGCCGCTTCGTCCGCTTCCCCGAGAACACCAGCGTGGCTTACGTTCACGCGGGCGGCACCCACGGCGTTCTGGTGAACCTGGCCGTGGAGGGCGGCATCGACGCCACCGAGATCGGCAAGAACGTCGCCATGCAGATCGCCGCCATGAGCCCCAAGTTCTGGGATAAGGCTCTGGTGCCCCAGGATGACATCGACCACGAGATGCAGGTGCAGCTCGCGCTGATGGAGAACGACGAGAAGATGGCCTCCAAGCCCGCCGCCGTGAAGGAGAAGATCGCCGCCGGCAAGCTGAACGCCTACTACAAGGAGAACTGCCTCCTGCAGCAGGACTTCGTCCGCTCCGACCTCTTCCAGGGCTCCGTCGAGGGCTATATCGCCGACGCCGCCAAGAAGCTGGGCGGCTCCGTGAAGTTCCTCAACGCCGTTCACTACGTGATGGGCGAGGGCATCGAGAAGAAGGAAGACGACTTCGCCGCCGAGGTCGCCAGCATGATCAAGTGATTTTGCCGTAAGGCTCCATGGGCGCGCCGCGCAAGCGGCGCGCCCTTTTTTTTGTTGCATTTTCCGTGCTTTCCTGTATAATATATATAACCTTTCCTTGAAACCGGAGGAATGATCCATGAAAAAACACCTGCTGCCGCTGCTGCTGATGCTGGCCCTGCTCCTCTGCCTCGCCCCCGCCGCCGCGGCGGAGGAGGACGACGGCTGGAACACGGACGTGAGCGCCATCCCCTTTATAGGCAACCAGGGGGCTAACTACGTTATCACCGCCCAGCTCAGCACGCCCTCCCGCTCCTTTCTCTTTGCCAACGACGCCGGGGGCGTCACCCTGGTGGAGTGCGGGCTCAAGCCGGACTTCTCCAACGCGGAGGAGGCCCTGCTGGTGGCGGAGTTCGACGGGGAGCTGGAGCCCCTGCGCTGGCGCCTGCTGGGGCTGCCGAACGCGCAAAGATGGTGCGGCTTTCTCAGCGGAACGGATTATTACTACGTTATCTACTCCACCGGCGGGAGCGGGCTGAGCGTCGATCAGTACAACAAGGACTGGACGCTGAAGCAGCGCAGCACGCGCAGCGTTGCCAATACATCGTCCTTCCCCCACAATGATTTCGACGTCTGCCAGGCCGGGGACCGCATCGTCATCGCCACGAACCACACGATGTCGAACGGGCATGAGGCCAATCTGCGGCTGGAGCTGGACGCCGAGACCCTGGCCCTCAAGGTGGCGCAGAAGGGTGTGGCCGACTACCAGGGCTACGCCAGCCATGCCTATCTGCCGGAGGCGGTCTATAACGACGGCTTCATTTATACCATTGACCACGCCACCGGCATCCCCAAGGAGGGCGTCGTGCTGAGCACCTATGAGGGAAGCCTCGGCACCTGCAGGAAGCTGCTGTACGGGCCGCTCACGGCCTTTAACAACTGGCAGGACTGGGGCAGTCTCGGCAACGCCGTCCCCGCGGGCGGCGGCATCCTGCTTGCCTACAACGAGGGGCCCTACTCGAATAGCGACCCCGACGGCCCCGCCCGCTGCAACGTCTATCTCTACTACGGCAACGCCCGTACCAAAACGCAGAAGGACCTGCAGATTTCCTTCAACGGCAAGGCTGCCACCCCCTTTGTGACCGCCATCGACGAAAACCACGGCTACGTCCTCTGGAACCAGGAGGTGCGCTCTGACCGCGACGCGTCGGAGCTGGACTATATCCCCTGGACCATCACGGAGGGCGAGCTGAGCGTGGGCGAGATCCGGACGGCGACGGATCGCCTCCTCTCGGACTGCGAGCCTATCCCCTGGAAGGGCGGCCTGCTCTGGTTTACGGTAAACGGCTACGGCGATCTGAAGCTCCACACTCTCGGGGCGGACGGCAGCCTGGGGCTGAAGGACTTCCACAGGATTCACCGCTGGAAGACCCTCAGTACGACGGAGCCCACCTGCGTCGAGGACGGCTGCCATGAGCAGCGCTGCCTGGTCTGCGGCGTGGAGGAAACGGAGGTCATCCCCGCCCTGGGACATTATCTTATGGAGTTCCGCAAGGGCAGCGCCCCCACCTGTCTGGGAACAGGGACGCTGGACTACTATTATTGCTGGCGCTGCCATAAGTACTTCGCAGACGAGGCCGGTACGGAGGAGCTGGAGGAGCTCACCATCCCCGCCCTGGGCCACGACTGGCAGGAGGAGCTTTTGCAGGAGGCCGACTGCGTGACCCAGACGGACGGGAGCCGCCGCCGTACCTGCGCCCGCTGCGGCAAGATCGAAACGGAAACGCTGTATTACCGCCTGGCCCATCAACTGGAGCATATCGAGGCCAAGGAGCCCGGCTGCACGGAGGCGGGCTGGTACGAGCACTACCGCTGCTCCGTCTGCAAGCGCATGTACGCCGACGAGGGGGCCAACCGGGAGTATTACTACGTGGGCAGGCTGGCCCTGGGCCACGCCTGCGCCTGGGTGGAGCGGCAGGAGCCCACGGAGACCGTGGCGGGCCATATCGGCCACTACCTTTGCTCCCGCTGCGGCAAGACCTTCTCCGATGAATACGGCAACTACGAGCTGACGGCGGAAGAGGTCCTCCTGCCCGCAAGCCATCCGCTGCCCGGGGATATTGACCAGGACGGCCGCGTGGACCGGGCGGACGCCGCCCTGCTCTTCCGCCTGGTCTCCGCGGGCGATA
>CAMVOG010000139.1 GCA_947169005.1 uncultured Clostridia bacterium
GAGCTCCTCATTCACGGCCACGACCTCCCCCGTGACGGGTGAGGCCAGCTCCATGACCCGGTCCGCGGACTCCAGCTCCGTGAAGGAATAGCCGCAGGTGACGGAGCTGCCCACGGCGGGCAGGTCCACGAAGGTCAGGGTGCCCAGCAGGGCCTGGGCGTAATCCGTCGCGCCCAGGCGGGCCACGTCGCCATCCAGGCTGAGCCACACGTGCTCCTCCGTATAATGCAGTCCCCTCGGGATCAACATAAACATCCTCCTCCCGACGCGGCGGCCTTGTCCCCGCGTCCGCCTATACTATGGACTATCCGGGACTGTTTGTCAACAGCCAATCACGGAGCCCTGCCGCTTCTGTTCCCCCGCCTTCGTCAGCTTTCCCACATTACGGGGCGTAAGAGGCGGAAAATTAGTCGTTTCGCCCCCAAATTCGCTCTTAAAAAAACCGTCTTCATCGGTTATAATAGGAGCATACAAAGGCAAAAATCAAAAACGGACGTGATAAAATGACGAAAAAAGAGATCCGCGCCATGATCCGCGAAAAGAAGCAGGCCCTTACCCAGGAGGAGATCCGGGACACGAGCCTGAAGCTCTGCGAAATCTTCACCCAGCAGCCCTTTTACCGGGAGGCTAAGGTGATCTACCCTTACCTGGCCTATAACCAGGAGATCGTGACCACGCCGCTGATCGTCCGCGCCTGGATGGACGGCAAGGAAATCGCCGTGCCCAAGTGCTATGAGGACAACCGCATGGAGTTCCACCGCATTACGAGCTTTGAGGAGGTGGCCCTGGGCTTCAAGGACATCCCCGAGCCCAAGGGCGGCGAGATTGTGGAGGACAAGGAGGTGCTGATCCTCATGCCCGGCATCGCCTTTGACCGGGACTTCGGGCGCATCGGCTACGGCGGCGGCTACTATGACCGTTACCTGGACCGGAAGCAGGACTGCCGCTTCACCAAGGTGGCCTTCGCCTACGATTTTCAGATGCTGGACCACATCGACATGGAGCCCCACGATTACCGGGTGGACGCCATCATTACCAAAGAGGGCTGCCTGTATTCCCCCGCGCTGGAAAAAACACGATAAATCTTTTCATTGCCTATTGACTTTATCTGCAATTATGATATGATGACCTTGCAACAAACAGTCAGAGTAGAGGCTGAGCGTTAAGTGCCGGCGGGATGGGAAGTCGCCCCCCGGACGAAAACTCCACAGGGGGTTATGATTCAGTCTCGCGTCCGCTGGCACATATGACGGAACGTCTTTCATTCGGCTTTGATGACGCCTTCTTTGTGTTCGGCAAAGAAGGCGTTTTTCTTATCCGGAGGGCGCCTCAGAAGACCCGCGGCAAAATGATCGGAGGAATGGCAAATGACCTATGAAGAAGCGCTGCTCCTGTTGGACAGAGCCTCCAAATCCGGCTCGATCCTGGAGCGGGACGTGATGGACGCCCTGCTGCAGGAGATCGGCAACCCCCACCTCGGCATGCAGTATATCCACATCGCGGGCACCAACGGCAAGGGCTCTGCCTCCGCCTATATGAGCTCGATCCTCACCAAGTCCGGCTACCGGACGGGGCTGTACACCTCCCCCTATATCCAGGAGTTCACCGAGCGCATCCAGGTGGACGGGGTGCAGATCCCCAAGGACGCCATCGCGGAGATCACCGAGGAGCTGGACCGGGCCTCGGACCGGCTGGAGGCCAAGGGCTACCGACGCCCCACGGTCTTTGAGCTCATCACCGCCCTGGGCTTCATCTGGTTCAAGCGGGAGAAGTGCGACGTGGTGGTGCTGGAGGTAGGCATGGGCGGACGGCTCGACGCCACCAATTCCATCACCGAGGCCGCGGCCTATCTGCTGATGAACATCGGCTACGACCACATGGCCGAGCTGGGCGACACCCTGGAGCTGATCGCCGGGGAGAAGGCCGGCATCCTCAAGGAGAAGGGCGGCCCCGCCATCGTTTATGAGCAGACCCCCGAGGTCATGGAGGTCTTCCGGGCGGCCTGCCGGGAGAAGAACAAGGAAATGATCGTGGCCCAGGGCGAAAAGGCCGTGGCCAAGAGCATGACCATCGACGGCACGGTTTTCGACTACAAGCAGTACAAGGGCCTGCGCATCCCGCTCCTGGGCGTGTATCAGCTCCGCAATGCCGCCGTGGCCGTGGAATGCGCCATGGCGCTGTCCCGGCGCGGCTGGCACATCACGGAAAAGACCATGCGGGAGGGCCTGGCCGCCGCCTACTGGCCGGGCCGCGTGGAGGTTTTGCAGCGGGAGCCCATCGTGATCGTGGACGGGGCCCACAACCCCCAGGGCACCACGGCCCTGGCGGAGACCCTGCGGGCCATCTTCCCCGGGCGGAAGTTCACCTTCGTCTGCGGCGTGCTGGCGGACAAGGACTATGATTCCAGCCTGGAGGTCATCGCCCCGCTGACGGAGAAGTTCAACGCCGTGGCCCCCAACAGCTACCGCGCCCTCTCCTCCGAGGACCTGGCCCGGGAGATGCGGGAGCGCTCCGACGCCCCCGTCCGCTCCTTTGAGACCATTCCCGAGGCGCTGAACGCCGTGCTGGCCGAGGCGAAGAAAGAGGACATCATCTGCGTCTTCGGCTCCCTCTACCAGGTGGGCGACGTAAGAAGCTATTTCGGAAGAAATACCTTTTGAGGACTCAGGACTCAGGACTTAGTACTCAGGACTCAGTTTAACTTTGTAAGCCGTAAGCCCCTCCCCTTTTGAAAGGAGCATACCATGGGAACTCGTGAAATCATCCTCTGCGTCGTCCTTGGCCTCGCGGTCGTCGGCACCATCGTCTGGCTGGCCGTGACCGGCCGGAGCAAGAAGTTCAAGGCCCGGGACATTGCCATGATCGGCATTCTGACGGCCATGTCCGTGGTGCTGGCAAGGCTGCTGGGCATCAACTCCCCCATCATCAAGCTGAGCTTTGACTTTATCCCCATCGTTTTCGCCGCCCTCTATTTCGGCCCCGCCTATTCCTTCCTGGTCTCCGCCCTGGCGGACTTCGTGGGCGCGATCCTCTTCCCCTCCGGGGCCTTCAACCCCATCTTCACCATCATCGCCGGGCTCATCGGCCTCTGCTACGGCCTCTGGCTCTACCGGGGCTCCCCCCTCAACAAAGGGCTGCGGAGCTTCTTCGGCGGCCTGTTCAAAAACAGCGCCAAGAAGGAGATGCTGGTGAGCGGCGGCTGCGCCCTCGTTGCCGCGGTCTTTGATATCGCGGTCTTCACCCTCATCGTCACCCCCGTGATCCTGCACTGGTACTACGGCCTGGCCTACGCCGCCCTCTATTCCACCCGCATCGTCAAGGCCGTGATCCTCATTCCCCTGGAAACCATCGTCGTCACCGTGCTGGACCTGCAGGTGATCCCCCGGCTGAAAAAGAGCCTGGGCCGCAGCAAAAAACGCACCGCGTAATAAAGCTAAAATTGACCGCCTGCCTCAAACCGAGGCAGGCGGTTTTCTTTATAACTTATTCCACCGTCACGGACTTTGCCAGGTTCCTGGGTTTGTCGATATCGCAGCCCCGGTTAAGGGCCACATAATAGGCGAAGAGCTGCAGGGGCACGCAGGCCAGGGAGGGCGTGAGCATTTCATGGGTATCGGGGATGAAGAAGCAGTCCGCCGCGGCCTTCCCGGCGTCCTCGGCGTTGCGGGCCTGGGCCACGCAGAAGACGCTGGCCTTCCGGGCCGTGACCTCCTTGACGTTGCTCATGAGCTTGTCGAAAAGCTGCTCATAGGTCGCCACGGCGATCACCAGGGTCTCGGGCTCGATGAGGGAAATGGTGCCGTGCTTGAGCTCGCCCCCGGCGTAGGCCTCGGAGTGGATGTAGGAGATCTCCTTGAGCTTCAAAGAGCCCTCCAGGGAAATGGCGTAGTCCAGGTTGCGGCCGATGAAGAAGATGGAGCTGTTGTTGAAATACTTGGAGGCAAGCTGCTGCAGTGCCTCCTTATGGGTCAGAATCTCCTCGATCTGGCCGGGCAGGGCCTCCAGGGCCCGGACGATAGCGGCGCTCTCCGCCTCTTTGAGCTTGCCCCGCTTCTCCGCCAGGGCCACGGTGATGAGGTAGAAGATAGCGAGCTGGGCGCTGTAGGCCTTGGTGGTGGCGACGGCGATCTCCGGCCCCGCCAGGGTGTAGATGACGCTGTCCGCCTCCTTGGCGATGGTGCTGCCCACCACGTTCACGATGGCCAGGGTCTTCGCCCCCAGGCGCTTGGCCTCCCGCATGGCGGCGATGGTGTCCGCCGTCTCGCCGGACTGGGAAATGACGATCACCAGGGTCTTCTCGTCCACAATAGGCTCGGAATAACGGAACTCCGAGGCCAGCACCGCCTCGGCGGGGATGCGGGCGTATTTTTCCAGCAGGTAGCGGCCCACCACGCCCACGTGGTAGGCGGAGCCGCAGCCGATGATCTGCACCTTGTCGATCTCCCGGCAGTAGTCCTCCGTCAGCATGGTGTCGGAGAGGTCCACGCGCCCGTTTCTGATATGGGCGGAGAGGGTATTCTTCACCACCCTGGGCTGCTCATGGATCTCCTTGAGCATGAAGTGGGCGTAGCCGCCCTTTTCCGCGGCCTCCACGTCCCAGTCGATATGCACGACGGGCTTTTCGATCTGCTGCAGGTACTCGTTATAGAAGGTGATGGAGCCCTCACGGACGACGGCGATCTCTTCGTCCTCCATATAGCTGACGCTGCGGGTATACTTCAAAACCGCCGTCACGTCCGAGGCGATGTAGTTGCAGCCCTCGCCGTAGGCCACGATCAGGGGGCTCTCCTTCCGGGCGGCCAGGAGCATATCCGGATGGTCGGAGCAGAGGATACCCAGGGCGTAGGACCCGTCCAGCTTATCCACGGCCCGGGAAACGGCCCGCAGAATATCCCCCTCATAGTAGAAATCAATGAGCTGGGCCACGACCTCCGTATCCGTTTCGGAGCGGAAGACGACGCCCTCAGCCTGGAGCATCTGCTTCAGGGACAGGTAATTCTCGATGATGCCGTTATGGACCACGGCGATGCGCCCCGAGGCGCTGACATGGGGATGCGCGTTCACGTCCGAGGGCTCCCCGTGGGTGGCCCAGCGGGTGTGGCCGATGCCCACGCTGCCGTGGACGGCCCGGCCCTCCTCCGTCAGACGGATGAGGTTTTCCAGCTTGCCAGCGGCCTTGACGGTGCGGACCTCTCCCCCGTCATAGACGGAAATGCCCGCGGAGTCATAGCCCCGGTATTCCAGGCGGCTCAGCCCGTAGAGCAGGATGGGCGCCGCCTCTTCCTTGCCGATATATCCAACGATCCCACACATGGCGTTGTTCCTCCGTATACTCTGTATTACGATCTTTGCCCGGTATGCTTCAACGCATCCGAGGCGGGCGGCCAAAGGCCGCCCCTACGGTCTCTGATTTCTGCTGATGCGCAAAATCACAGCACCGCCGTCACGCGCTTGACGGCCTCCGCCGTGGCCTCGGCGGTGCCGAAGGCGGTGAGGCGGATGTAGCCCTCGCCGCTGGGGCCGAAGCCCGCGCCGGGGGTCGTGACCACGTTGGCCTGCTTCAGAAGCAGGTCGAAGAAGTCCCAGGAGCCCATGCCCTTGGGGGTCCTGGCCCAGATATAGGGGGCGTTGACGCCGCCGTAGACCTCCAGGCCAGCCTTTTTCAAGCCCTCCAGAATGACCTGGGCGTTCTTCTGATAATAGCCGATGGTCTCGCGGATCTCCTTCTGCCCCTGGGGGGTGAAGACGGCCTCCGCGCCTCTCTGTACAATATACGGCACGCCGTTGAATTTGGTGCTTTGCCGCCGGGCCCACAGGGCGTTGAGGGAGGCGCCGTCCCGCTCCAGCTCCTTGGGGATCACGGTGTAGGCGCAGCGGGTGCCCGTGAAGCCCGCGGTCTTGGAGAAGCTGCGGAACTCGATGGCGCAGGTCCGGGCCCCCTCGATCTCAAAGATGGAATGGGGCACCTCCGCCTCGGTGATGAAGGCCTCGTAGGCGGAGTCGTAGAGGATGACGGATTGATGCTCGTTGGCGTAATCCACCCACTTTTTCAACTGGCTCCGGGTGGCCACGGTGCCCGTGGGGTTATTGGGATAGCAGAGATAGATCATATCCGGCACGGTCTCGGGCAGGGCGGGCTCGAAGCCGTTCTCCGCCGTGCAGGGCATGTAAACCAGCCGCTCCCAGCGCCCGTCCACATAGTTGCCCAGGCGGCCCGCCATGGCGTTGGAATCCACATAGACGGGATAGACCGGGTCGTAAACGGCCACTAAGTTATCCTGGCCGAAGATATCCACGATGTTGCCGCAGTCGCTCTTCGCGCCGTCGCTGACGAAGATCTCCTCCGTCGCAAGCTCCACGCCCTTGGCGGCGTAATCGCCCCGGATGGCCTGGATGAGGAAATCGTAGCCGTAATCGGGGCCGTAGCCCTTGAAGCCTGCGGGCTCGCCCATTTCGGTGACGGCCTTATGCATGGCCTCCACCACCGTGGGGGCC
>CAMVOG010000140.1 GCA_947169005.1 uncultured Clostridia bacterium
TCTGCCGCCGGAGGCGGCAATATCGCTGCGACGCGAAGCGGCGCTATATCGCTGCGGCGTGAAATGACGCAATATCGTATTTGCCGCAGGCAGATATATCGTTTCCTGCTGTATTGGCGATATTTGCCCTCGCGGGCAAGCGATATATGCGCTCCGCGCAAGCGATATTCGCCCTTACGGGCGAGCGATATTCGCCTTGCGGCGAGAGAACTTTGCGCTTCGCGCAAGAAAAAAGCGGATAATGATTGATAATCGCGTGAAAATATTGTATAATTATCGTAAGCGTCAATCAAAGGGCGGCAGCGGACAGGGCCCGGCAGTATTGCCCGATGCCTGATCCACACACGCCTAATTCAAAAAAAGCGAGGTAATACAAACATGAGCATGGAAGTTCGCAACTATACCTTTGGCGAGGGTAAGCTCCGCGCGAAGGTCATGATCTCTGACGAGGGCGGTTTCTGCGTTACCAGCACCCTCATCATGGGCCAGAAGGACTGCGTTCTGGTTGACTGCCAGTGGACGCGCTCCAACGCCTACCGCGTCATCGCGGAGATCGCCGAGACCAACCTGAACCTCAAGGCCGTCTTCGCCACCCACGCCCATCCCGACCACTACTGGGGCATCGGCCACATCGGGGAAGCCTTCCCCCAGGCCAAGCTCTACGCCATGGCCGAGGATATCCCCGTCATCAACGAGCAGTTCAATTCCAAGACCGAGCATTGGGAGAGCGTCATCGGCAAGGTCAATCTCTGCCGCCTGAAGCCCGTCATCGAGCCCCTGCCCGAGAGCAACATCATCGAGCTGGAGGGTGAGGAGATCATCGTTTATCCCCATGTCTGGGGCGACCTCAAGTACAACACCGTCGTGTGGGTCCCCTCCATCAAGACCTTCATCGGCTCCGACGTGCTGTTCTCCAACGCCCATCCCTTCACCTGCGAGGTTTCCGACCGCGGCCGCTACAAGTGGTATCAGGATCTGGAGAAGTTCTCCAAGTTCGGCGCCGAGCTGGTCGTTCCCGGCCATGTGAAGCAGGGCGAGGTTCTGGACGAGCGCGCCTTCAAGTTCACCATGGACTATCTGCGCGAGACCGAGCGCGAGCTGGCCAAGACCAAGGACATGAAGGAATTCTTCTACGATATGTGCATGAAGTTCCCCGAGGCCACCCTCATCTTCCTCTCCAACGACATGAACTCCTCCGTCTTCCTGGGCGGCCGCGAGTGGAGCTGGAGCGACATGAACGACGACGACGGCACCCCCCTGCCGAAGTGGTGGGAGTGATTCAGGCAGCAGGCAACAGATAACAGGCAACAGGGAACAGGGGACGGCTGAATGAACAGCTATCGTGATTTGATCGTTTGGCAGCGCTCTATGGACTTGGTGGAAGAAATCTATGACCTGACCAAAATGCTGCCGAGAGAGGAACGCTATGCGCTGACGGATCAGCTCCGGAGGGCTGCGATCTCTGTTCCCTCCAACATTGCAGAGGGGTATGGCAGAGGCTCACGCAACGAGTACATCCGCTTTCTGAATATAGCCCGTGGATCAAAAAATGAGGTCCAGACACAGTTGTTGCTCTGTGTTCGGCTGGGGTATCTGTCAGCCGAGCAGATCGAAATGGCCTTTTCGCTTTGTGAAGAGATCGGGAAACTGATACACCGGCTCTCATCAAGATTGCTGGGGGCCGGATAAAAGGGCCTTGTTCTCTGAGCCCTGAGCCCTGTTCCCCTATAATACACGATAAGGAGTGACTTGACATGATCAAACCCATTACCACCATGAAAGGCGCCTTTGACCTTACCGGCAAGAACGTCATCATCACCGGCGGCAACCGCGGGCTGGGCTTCGGCATTGCCGAGGCGATGGCTCAGTCCGGCGCCAATATCGCCATCTTCTGCCGCGACGCGGCCAAGGCCGCTGAGGCTCTGGAGAATCTCAAGCCCTACGGCGTCACCTGCAAGAGCTATTCCTGCGACGTGACCAGCCTGCCCTCCGTCCGCGCGGCCGTGGCCGCCGCCTGCGCCGATTTCGGCGGCATCGACATCCTCGTGAACAACGCGGGCGTCTCCTGCACCAAGGCCCTGCTGGATATGGACGAGGACCTGACCGACTGGTACAAGGTCATCAACACCGACCTGAACGGCTGCGTCCACATGACCTATGAGGTCGCCAAGCGTATGCGCGACGCCGGCAAGGGCGGCTGCATCGTCAACGTGACCTCCAACGCCGGCTTCATGGTCAACCACGGCCAGCCCATGAGCCCCTATTCCTCCGCCAAGGCTGCCATGAACCACTTCACCCGCTGCATGGCCTGCGAGCTTGCCCAGTACGACATCCGCGTCAACGGCATCGCCCCCGGCTTCACCAACAGCGAGCTGAGCCAGCACATCCCCCCCGAGAACATGAGCTACATCACCACCCAGACCCTGGCGGGCCGCTTCGGCGAGCCCATCGAGGTGGGCGCCCTGGCCGTTTACCTGGCCTCCCCCGCCGCTGCCCAGGTCACCGGCACCATCCAGGTCATCGACGGCGGCTACATGCTCCGCTGCTGATCTTCGGCGTGCTCGACCCATAACAACAAACACAGCCCCCTTTGCCGCGCGGCAAAGGGGGCTGCTTTCTTTTTCGTTTCACGCGCCGAGGACCGCGTCCTCCAGGTAGATATAAGTCCGGCCGAATTCGTCATAGGTGCCGAAAACGCCGGTAACGACGGCCTCCGCGTTGTCGTCCGGGTAGCTCTGCTCCCCGGACAGGACGTACTCGATGCCCTGGGCGCAGCAGGCGGTGGCGTCCGCGATGATGATGGCGTGATAGGTCATGTCCGTCACGTCGTAGTAGGTGGAGGCCGCCTGGCCCGCCATGCGCACCACCTTGCCGACGTAGCGCTCCGGCTCCGTCATCATATTGGAGACCTCCGAATAGACCACCGTGGCGCTGAGCTGGGTCAGGTCCACGTCGATCTCCCCCTCATAGGCGGCGGGGGCCGTCGTTTCCGCCGGGGCAGCTTCCTCCGTGGGGGCCGCTTCCGCAGGAGCCGTTTCCGCGTGAGCCTCCTCCCCGGCGGCGGCGCTTTCCAGGATCTGATTCACGGTGCTGCTCTGGCTGACGAGGCCGCTGCCCTGGCGGACGGTGTCCTCCGTTTTTTCGCCGCAGGCGGCCAGACTCAGCACCAGCAGCAGGGCCAGAAGGATCAAAACGGTTTTTTTCATTTTTATGACCATTCCTTTCGCAAAGGCTCAAAGGCATAAAATGACCATGAAAAGGAATGGTCATAAAATGCCATGTTTTCCGGTTGCCGCGAAGCGGCGAGGAAAACGGCTTTAATCAATAAAGGTTGAACTTGTTTCAACCTTTCATACCTCCTGAAACGGCTCCCAGCAGGGAGAAAACGGCAAAGGCGACGATATCCACCGCCACGATGGTGGAGCCCACTGGGGTGCCCACCACGATGGCGATGAGCAGCCCCAGCAGGGCGCAGCCCACGGAAAGGACCGCGGAGCAGACGGTTACGGAACGGAAGCTCTTGAACAGGCGCATGGCCGAGAGGGCCGGGAAGATGACCAGGGCCGAGATCAGCAGGGAGCCCACCAGATTCATGGCCAACACGATGATGACGGCCACCACCACGGCGATGAGCAGGTTGTAGAGCCCGGCGCGGGTGCCCGTGGCCCGGGCAAAGCTCTCGTCAAAGGTCACGGCGAAAATTTTGTTGTAGAAGAAAATGAACACGGCCACCACCAGCAGGGACAGAATCACGCTGAGCCAGACCTCCCCCTTGGAAAGGGTGAGGATGGAGGTGGAGCCGAAAAGGGTGGTGCAGACGTCCCCGGAAAGGTTGGAGGAGGTGGAAAACAGATTCATCAGCAGATAGCCCACCGCCAGAGCCCCCACGGAGATCATGGCCACGGCGGCGTCCCCCTTGACCCGGGCGTTCTGCCCTGTGCGCAGCAGCAGCACGGCGCTGAGCACCGTAATGACCAGCACCAGGGGCATCTCGTTGGTCAGATGCAGCACTCCGGCAATGGCCATGGCCCCGAAGGCCACGTGGGAAAGGCCGTCCCCGATGAAGGAGAAGCGCTTCAGCACCAGCGTCACCCCCAGCAGGGAGGAACAGAGGGCCACCAGCACCCCCACGATCAGGGCGTAGCGCACAAAGGGATACTGGAGATAGAGCCCCAGCTTATCGAAGATTCCCGTCAAGGCCGCTCGCCTCCTTTCCAAAGGCTGCCCGCCGCGTCCTCGGCCAAGTAAGCCTCTTTCGTGCCGAAAAAGACCCGGTCCCCGATGTGCAGCACGTGGCTGGCATAACGCAGGGCGGCCTGAAGATCGTGGGAGATCATGATGACGGTGATGCCGTCCTTTTGATTCAGCTCCTCAATGAGGGCGTACATCTCCTCCGTCACCTTGGGGTCCAGGCCCGCGACGGGCTCATCCAGCAGCAGGAGCTTTTGGGTGGCGCAGAGGGCCCGGGCCAGCAGGACCCGCTGCTGCTGCCCGCCGGAAAGCTCCCGGTAGCAGCGTTTTTTCAGCCCCTCCAGGCTCATGCGGGCGATGGCGCGCTCCGCCAGGGCCTTCTCCTCCCTGGAGTAAAAGGGCCGCAGGCCGCTGCGGCTCTGGCAGCCGGAGAGCACGATTTCCCACACCGAGGCGGGGAAATCCCGCTGCACCACCGTCTGCTGGGGCAGGTAGCCGATCTCCGTCCGTTTCAGCCCCTCCCCGGTGGCGATCTTCCCGGCCATCGGGGCCTGGAGCCCCAGGATCGTGCGCATCAGCGTGCTTTTGCCGGAGCCGTTCTCCCCCACGATGCAGAGGTAGTCCCCCGCCTCCACCCGGAAGCTGAGGTCCGTGAGGATCGCGTGGCCCTCGTAGCCCAGGCTCAGGCCCTCACAGCTTAAAAGCGCCATGGTTCTTCCCTTCTTTTCTTATTGAAGCGCCTGCTTGAGCACCTCAAGATTCTTTTCCATCACGGAAAGGTAGGTCGCCCCCGCGGCCATCTCCTCCGCCGTCGCGGACTGCAGGGAGTCCATCGTCAGCACCGTGAGGTTTTCGCTTTGGGCCGTGTCGCAGACGGTCTTGGCAATGGAGCCGTCGGCGCTCTCGATCTGCAGAACGCAGGAGAGCCCCAGCTCGTCCACCTTGTTCGCCAGGAAAAGGACGGTCTCGAAGCTGGCCTCGCTCTCCGCCGAGCAGCCCGCAAAGGCCGCGTAATAGCTCAGCCCGTAGTCGTCCACCAGATAGCGGAAGGGGAAGCGGTCGGCAAAAAGCAGCGTCTTCTGGTTGCCCGCCTCCACGGCGGCGGCATAGGCACCGTCCAGGGCCTCTAACTTTTCGATATAGGCGGCGGCGTTGGCCTCATAGGCGGCCTTGTTGGCCCCGTCCAGAGCCCCCAGCTCCCCGGCGAGGGCGCGGCAGAAGGCGGCGGCGTTTTTCAGCGAGAGCCAGACGTGCTCGTCGTACTCCGGCCCCTCTTCCTCGTCCTCGTGGTCCTCATCCTCGTGGTCATGGTCGTGCTCGGCCTCCATGCCCTCCACGATCTCCTCTTCCTTTACGGCGTCACCCAGGACCTCCAGCAGATTCACCACCCGCATGGCGGGGTTTGCGGCGTTCTCCAGCACGTCCTCCACCCACTCGTCGGACTCGCCGCCCACGTAGACGAAGAGGTCGCAGGTGGAGATCTTCACGATATCGTCCACCGAGGGCTGATAGCTGTGCAGGTCCACGCCCCGGTCCAGCAGCAGGGTCAGCTCCACGCCGTCGGTCTCGCCCACGATCTGGCGCAGCCAGTCATATTCCGGGAAGATGGTGGTCACCACGCTCAGCTTCTCCGCCGCGGCGTCGGTCTGGGCAGAAGCCGGGTCGGTCTGGGCGGGAGCGGGGCCCGCCGCGCAGGCAGCCAGGGAGAAAAGCAGGGCCAGGCCCAGCAGAATAAGCAGTATTTTTTTCATCATGATCGTCCTCCGTTTTTGATTCTGCCCGTAAGGGCGCAAAAAAGCGCGGCCCGGCACACGCCGATGAGGCCCCTCCCTTCGGAGGGACCGGCCGCTTGGCTGGAGACGATTCAATTCGTCAGCTTCACCCGCAGCAGCACGGGCGTCGCCCGCCGGAGCGCAGCCTGCCGGAGTGCGCCCGCGGCGCAGGCCGCCAGCAGCGCGCCGAGGCAGAGCGCCGGCCCGAGAGCGAGGCCGTTCAGCAGCCGCTCCGCCCGCAGGATCAGCCCGCAGACGGGGCAGTGCTCCCCGCAGTCCTCATGGCTGTGCAGCGCCGGAAGCAGGGAGGAAAACAGCAGCGCCGCCAGCAGCAGCACGGCCAAAAGCAGCGCCGTCCGGGACAGTCCGCGCATCCTCCTCACCCACCTTTTGCCAAAATATGAAAACAGGAATCATTTTCAAATTACAGCATAGCACGGTCCGGCCCGTCTGTCAAGCAAAACTTGTCTGAAAGCGCAATCCCCCGGGAGGCTCCGCCTCCCGGGGGAA
>CAMVOG010000141.1 GCA_947169005.1 uncultured Clostridia bacterium
CCTGGTGACGGCGGCCTGGGTCTTTTTCCGGGCGGACAGTCTTACGGACGCCCTGCGGGTCCTCCGCTCCGTCAGCGGCTTCTTCCTCCATCCCTATGTCCCGGCGCTGTCGCCCCTTGGGCTGGAGCGGGGCATGCTCCTGCGCACCGGGGCCTTTCTGCTGCTCTTCCTTTTGGGGGAGTGGCTCAACGAGCGCAAGGGCTTTTTTGCCTGGCTTTGTCGGCATGACGTGGTCCGTTACCTGCTGTATTTCCTCCTGCTGGCCTATACGGCCATTTTCGGGGCCTATGGCAGCGGCTTCAACGCCCAGGACTTCGTCTATTTCAGATTTTAAGGAGGCGGCAGCATGAATAAGAAATTGGCGAACCGCCTCATCGTCGGCCTGCTGCTTCTGGCGCTGCTGCTGGCCTTCTGTTACCGGGCGGGCTTCGTTTTGATGCCGGTGTATACCGCATACGGCTCCGGCTGGAACATGTACCGCCAGGAGCCCGAAAACAGCCTGGACGTGCTGTTCTTCGGCTCCTCCCTCTGTTACTGCGACGTGGTCCCCGCCGCCATCTGGGAGGAGAGCGGGCTCAGCAGCTTCGTGATGGCCGGGCCGGAGCAGACCCCCTCCATGAGCTATTACTATATCCGGGAGGCCTTGAAGACGCAAAGCCCCAAGGCGATCTGCCTGGAGCTGACGGGCTTCTGCTTCAAGCGTTATACGAACTACACCAAGGTAAACGTGGGCTATATGCCCTGGTCGGCGGAGCGGCTGGGCGCGACCTTCTTCGCCGCGGAGCCGGAGGAGAGGGAAGGGCTGCTTTTCCCCCTGTATAATTATCACGAACGCTGGGAGGGCTTTTCGGCGCTCCTGCAGCCGCGGGCCGACGAGAAGCGTGACCCCCTGGCCGGGTATACCCTCATGGCGGACACCACGTCCCAGACGGAGCGGAAGGAGCGGGAATACACGCTTTCGGAGGAGACCTTTGAGGACAATCTACGCTGGCTGGCCCGCATCCGGGACGACTGTGCCCGCCGGGGCGTGCGCCTGATCCTCTTTCAGGTGCCCTCCTGCGCCTGGGTCCCGGAGGAAAAACTGCGCCGGATCGAGGAAACGGCCGGGAGCAGCGTAGAGCTTTGGGACTTCAACGCGGAATTTGACGCGCTCGGCCTGGACCTGGAAACGGATTTCTTCGACTTCTTGCATACAAACGTCTATGGGGCGGTGAAGTTTTCCGCTTGCCTGGCCCGCCGCCTTGCCGAAAGCGGCGTGACGGCGGACGCCCATGACGAGGCCCTTTGGCAATGGCGGGCGGACACGCTGCATCAACGCATTGACGAGCTGAGCGGCGGTAAATAACGACTCGCTGTCACAAAAAGCGTCGCTGAGCGGATAGATCGTACAGGAGGCGATGAAAATGAAAACAAAGCTGTTCCGCGCTGCTGCCCTTGTTTTCCTGGCGATCCTGGTCCTGCTGCCCCTGATTCCATGGCGACACGGCCCGATCCGCCCGGTGGGGGAGGGCGTTTACAGAACGGAAAGCTGGGACTATGGCCGCCTGGGGAGCGGGGAGAGCACAGTCTATGAGCTGCGGCTGACGGACGGCCTCCTGCGCTTCAAGGACGAAAGCCTGGTGCTGCCCCAATTCTATCAAAGCTCCTATGAGGGGGCGGAGGCGCTGCTGGCCCCGCTGCGGGACTGCGTCTATATCGGTATGCCATGGTACAGAGAGGAAGGGGCCCTTTACCGCCTGCTGGGCGTGGACCCGGCGGCCTGGGAGCTCCCGGAGGGCCTTGAACTATCCTATACCAATGATGACACGCTGGTGTATCTCTATGCCAACGAGGACCGCAGCGTTTTAATGGAGGACGAAAGTCTGCTGTCCTATTCCTTTAGGGACAGAGAACAGAGAGATTCGCGAGGCCTTAGCCTGCGCTTCCGGGCAGGGGGACAGCCCATCACGGAGCTGCCCCGAAACGATTTCACGGACCTGCGCCGCGCCAAGCAGCCCGCACGCCTGGATATGACGAATCTCCTCTCCTTCCGCTTTGGAGACCTGGATTCCCGCGTCGGCGGCACGGCTCTCTCTATCGTCACGACGGACGCTGAAACGCCCCAGTACAGGGCCTTCTTCTCCGTGGGCGCGGTAGACTGCTTCCTGACCGCCTGGGGCCTGAGCCCCGAGGATCTGGCTCCCTTCCTCATTTCCGTCGTTACCTCCACCGAAGGAGACCCCGCCGCCCTTTGGGCCGACCTGCTGAATCACATAGACTGACGTTAAAACCCCTTGCCTCGATACGAAGCAAGGGGTTTTCCGTATACATGAGCCCTGTTGCCTGAGCCCTGCTGCCTGCCTTACGGGATCACTGGTGTCCAGTACTCCTGGCAGTAGATGTCCGTGATCTTATAGGTGGCGTTCACGGCGGAGTCGTCGATGGTGACGTTGCTGATTTCGGCGCTGCCATCATAAACGTACTGCTCGCCCAGCATATAGCTGTTCAGATAGGTCCCGTCGTAGCTGTAATAGTCGCAGACGAAGTCGATCACGTCGCCCGCCTGCAGCTCGGTCACGGTCTTGGCCACGGTCTCGGTCTCGCCGTTCTGATAGTCGCTGCGCGCCCCGGCGATATAGCCCGTGGGATGCTCACTGTCGAAGACCAGAAGCAGCTCGGCCCGCTCGCCGTTCAGCAGCACCGGGACCCGGCCCGTGATGGTGTAGCTGTTGCCATCCCGGACGGTGGCGGTGTGGTAATAGGCGACGGGCTGCTGGTCGATGGCCAGCCAGGTGGCGTCGAACTCGCCGATCAGCGCCCCATCCTCGGTGAAGGTGAAGACATTGTCCAGGCCCAGGTCGATATAGCCCTCGCCGTCGTCGTAGAAGACACTCAGCTCCAGGTCGTTCACGAGGCTCCACTGCTCATAGGAGAGCTTCATGCTGACGCCGTCCCCATCCTGGGTCCAGACCAGGGCGTTGGGGTCAAGCTGATTGGCGCTGATATAGTCCGTCATCCCGTCCAGGTCCGCGGAGGAGCGGCCGAAGAGGCTGCCGCTGCTCATGAGCCCGGAAAGGAGGGAGCCGATGGCGTCCGAGCCGGAGGAGGTGGCGTAGCTGCTGCCGCCCAGCAGGGAGGAGAGAGGATTGCCGGAGGCGCCGGAGGCGGACTGACCGCCCACCTCCATGCTGGCAAACTGCTGGATGCAGCGGGAATACTCGCTGTCCAGGCCGATGGCGTTGTATGTGTTCACGGCGGCATTAACCTTGCCGGTCTTCTGATAGGGGAAGTAGATGGAGAGCCCGTAGGCGTTATTGATGGAGGAAGAGGTACGGTTGTACTTTACCGCGCTCAGCAGGACCTCTGCCAGAGCCTTGCTCTCCTCGGTGCCCAGGCGGTTGGCCAGGTCAACCAGGTCGATCTGGTCGATGCGGCTGGAGGCCGCGAACTCGCGGGTGCCGCCCCGGGCGGAGGAAACGGTTTTGTAGTCCTCGCTGATAAGGGAGGAGGTGCTGCTGGCAAAGCTCTTGAAGCTGGCAGGCACGGTCTTTTCCAGCTCCGCCAGGTCCACCACGGAAAGGGTGGTGTTCTGCCCGGCGCAGCGCTGGTTGCAGACGGTGACGAAGTCGTCCACAATGTTCTTGCCGATCTCCAGGGTGGACATGGAGGTGTTCTTGCCCAGGGCCGTCAGCCAGTTGGTGTAATACCAGCCCACGCCGGGCTCCGTCTCCTCGGAGGCGATGAGATAGTCGGCGTGCTCGGTGAGCATGAGGGCGTTCTCCAGCGTCGCCATGAGGCAGGCGTCGAAGCCGATGAAGTCAAAGGTTACGCCCGCGGCCTGCAGGGCGGAGCTGATGCCCGCCAGGCTCATGGAGCCGGAGTTGGGGTTCTTTTCGTCGTAGCCGTAGCCGCTCAGAGAGCCGCCGCCGTGGTCCCAGAAGATCAGCTCATTGCGGTTGGCGGGGAAATTCTCGGCGCAGAACTGAATGAAGTCCCGCAGGGTGGCGGGCTTCACCATGGAGTCGGTGCCCGCGTCGGCCACCAGGGTGCGCAGCTTGCCGTCCTTGATCTGATAGATCTGGTTTACGCTGCTGCTGACCACGTTGTTCTGCCACTTTTTGCAGCCGCCGGTGTAGACGATCAGATTGATATTGTCGGAGAGCGTCGCCGCCAGCATTTCCTGCAGGTCGGCGGTGCCCATGCTGTGCTTGCTCTCCAGGTCGGTGCCGCACATATACACCATGATGGTGACGACGTCGCGCCCGTTCCCCAGGATCGCGGTGCGCTTGGCCCGGGCCCCGGCGGCCACGGAGGTATTCAGCTTGCCCACGTTGGCGGTGCTGCTCCAGCCGGAGGATACGCTGCCGAAGCCGGAGGCGCTGGCGGGCATCACGGAGGAGCCGCCGCCCAGCAGAGAGGCCAGGTCCAGCCCGGAGCCGGTGGAGCCGGTCACGCCCGCGCCGCCGCTGAGAAGGCCGGAGAGGGCGGAGCCGCTGCCGCCGCTCAAAAGCCCGGAGAAGAGGGAGCCCGTGGCGGAGCCGGAGGAGCTGCCGCTGCCGCCGAAGCCGCTGGAGCTGCTGCCGGTGGAGGAGGAATAGCCGCCGCCGTAGCTGCTGCCGCTGTCATAGCTCACGTCAGAGCTGCCGCCGCCTCCGAAGAGGCCGCCCAGCCCGGCCCCGCCGCCGCCCAGGACCAGCACGGCGACGATGATGACGACGATGAGCAGGGGGCTTCTGCCGCCCGCGCGGGTGGGGGTCCCGCCCGTGCTGTAGCCTGCCCGGCCCGTCCCGGCGGGGCGCTGCTGCTGGGGTGTGCCGGGCCTCCCGGCGTGGCCGTTCTGGCTGCCGACGGGGCCGGTGTTCAGTCCCTCGCCGCGCTTATAAATGCCTTTTCCCCGGCCGGTGACGTTCTTGTCCCGGCCCTGCGGTCTGTTGTCCATTGCGTGTTTACCTCCTGTTTTTGCTGAAAGTGAAGCAGAATTCTATCTTTTCCACAGCCGTGGAGCAAAGAGAACCAGAATCGGATAAATTTCCAGCCGCCCGATGAGCATCGCCAGCGTGAGGACGAGCTTGGAGAAGATGGAGAAGCTGCCGAAGTTCATGGCGGGGCCCACGGCGCTGAGACCGGGGCCAATGTTGTTCATGCAGGAGACCACCGCCGTGAAGCTGGTCTCAAAGCTCTTGCCGTCCACCGTGACGAGCAGGGTGATGCCCGCAAGCAGCAGGAAATAGGTGATCATATAGCTGTGCACGGAGCTGACGGTTTCCTCGTCCAGCACTTCACCGTCCATGTGGATGAGCCGCACGGAGTTGGGGTGCAGCACCTTATACACAGAGCGGCGAGCCGCCTTCAGCATCACCAGCACGCGCACCACCTTGGCCCCGCCGCCGGTGCTGCCCGCGCAGCCGCCCATGAACATGAGCAGCAGCAAAATCATGCGGGAGAGCTGGGGCCAGCGGTCAAAGTCCACGGTGGAAAAGCCCGTGGTGCTCACGATGGAGGCCACCTGGAAGGCGGCGGCCCGCAGCGCCTCGCCAAAGCCGGCGAAATAACGGAATACGTTTGCCGTAATGAGCGCGACGGCGACGAAAACGATGACGCCGTAGAGCCGCAGCTCTTCATTCTTCAGGGCCTGGCGGAGCTTGCGCAGGATCAGCAGATAGTAAATGTTGAAATTCACGCCGAAAAGCAGCATGAATATGGTGATGACCCATTGGCAGAAGGGATTGAAGGAGGCAATGGAATCGTTATAGATGCCGAAGCCGCCGGTGCCCGCGGTGCCGAAAGCGGTGCAGATGGATTCAAAGACCGTCATGCCCCCGCCGACCAGCAGGAGAAACTGCACGAGCGTCAGCGCAATGTAAATGGCGTAGAGGATCATGGCAGAGGAGCGCATGCGGGGCACGAGCTTGCTGATGCGGATGCCGGGGCTCTCCGCCCGCAGCAGGTGCATGTTCTCGCCGCTGTCCTTGCCCGTGAGGGGGCTCAGCGCCAGCACGAAGACCAGCACGCCCATGCCGCCCAGCCAATGGGTGAAGCTGCGCCAGTAGAGCATGCCCTTGGAAAGCGCCTCCACGTTGGAGAGGATCGAGGCCCCTGTGGTGGTGAAGCCCGAGACCGTCTCAAAGAGGCAGTCGATATAGCTGGGGATGTAGCCGCCGATCAGAAAGGGGAGGGCCCCCAGGGCGGAGACCACGATCCAGGTGAGGCCCACGGTCACGAAGCCCTCCCGGGCGTTGAAGCTCTGCCGCTTTCGTTTCAGCAGCAGGGAGGGAACGCCCACAGCCGCCATGATGAGGATCGTCACGGCAAAGCCGACAGCCCCGCGCCCATCGTGGGTAACGAGGCAGATCAGCAGGGCGGGCAGCATAAAGGCCGCCTCCACCGCCACGATTTTCCCGATAATGTTCAGGATCATTTTTCGGTTCATAGGCTCAGACCTCTTCCGCGAAGACGTCGTTCAAGTCCA
>CAMVOG010000142.1 GCA_947169005.1 uncultured Clostridia bacterium
CACGCTCTCCGGCAGCGTCACCGTTTCCAGCCGGGAGCAGCCCTCAAAGGCCCAGTCCTTGATCTCCGTGACCCCGGCAGGGACCGTCACCCTCCGCAGCTCGTCACAGTACATGAAGGCGGAGAGCCCGATGGCCGTGACCTTCACGCCGTTGATCTCCGCCGGGATCTCCGCTATGCGGATCTCCTCATCCGCCCCCGTCACAGTCCCGCTGGCAGCGTCAAAATAGATGTTCCCGCCGTAGCAGCCCTCCGACACGGGCTCCCCAACCTCCGGCACCAAGGCGGAGGCGGAAGGCTCCGGCAGCAGCGGCAGCAGGGCCAGGGCCAGCAGCAGGCTGAAAAGGATTTTTTTCATGGGAGCTCCCTCCTTCGGAAATCGGATATACCGGCTTTAGTATAACACCCGCAGAGAACGGGCGCAAGAGAAGATAGGGGAACGGTTTTCCCGCGGAAAACCGTTCCCCTATCTGAATGATCTGTTAATCCGGCAGGATCGCGCCGCCCTTGAGCAGCAGCTCCTTCAGCTCGGCATAGGGCACGTCCCGCAGGCGGAGGCCCTTCTTCACGGCGATGGCCGCCGCCGCGCCCGCCGCCTGGCCGAAGCACATGCAGTGGGGGATGAGGTTGAAGAACTCGCTGAACTCATGGTCCGCCGAGAAGGCCCGGCAGGCCACCAGGAAGCCCTCCAGATTTTTGGGCAGCAGGGCCCGGTAGGGCACGAAGACGTGGGTATGGGTCACGGAGGCGTCCCCCCGGTCATTGTCCGCAAAGACGGCGATGGTGTCCTCGAAGGGCTCCGTCCGGTCCAGGTCCTCCTCGGTGAGATAATACTCGCCCACCACCCGGCGGCCGCCGGAGGTGCCAAGCTGGGGGCAGGAGAGCATAATCATGCTGTTTTCAAAGCCGGGCATGAGCTTTTTCAGCAGCTCCCAGCCCACGACGGCCTTGTGGCGGGCCGTCCGGTCAATATAAGTCATTTCCTCCGGCTCCGTCTGGTGCAGGGAGCCGATCAGATTGAAGACCCAGACCACCCCGGTCTGGTTATCCAGCACGCTGCGGGAGAAGAAGGGGCTGCCGCCCCCGGCCATGATCTCCCGGTTGATTTCCGCGAAGCGCTGGGGCTCGGCCTTGCGGAAGGCGTCGTACTTTTCCAGATCCACGTTGCAGATCCAGTGGATGAAGCCAAACTGGGCGATGCGGGAGCCGGGACGCATATAGTCGATGGTCTCCACGGGCAGGTTCATCAAAAGGTCCCCGTCCCCGGTGGAGTCGATGACCACCTTGGCCAGCAGGGCCTGGCGGCCCGCCTTGTTCTCCACAATGACGCCCCGGACGGTGTCGCCCTCCACGATGGGGGCCACGACCCAGGTGTGCAGCAGGAGCTCGGCCCCCGCCTCCTCCACCATGATGTTCAGCTCGTCCTTGGCGACCTCCGGGTCGATGACCGCGGAGTAGAGCACGATCCGCTCGTCCTTCGCGTTTTGCCGCAGGTAGAAATGAGCCATGGCGGCCTCCGCGTAGCGCTCTACGTCCTTGGGGTCGGGCTTGCCCCAGTTCTCCTTCTTGGGATAGGTGGCCGCGCCCCGGGCGGCGCAGCGGTCAATGACCTCCTGGCAGAAGCCGCCGATCCACTGCTTGCCCTCGATGTCCGCCAGGTTGGGGATGATGTTCACCAGGCCGCCCGTGGCCATGCCGCCCAGGTGCCCGTAGCGCTCCAGCAGGACGGTTTTCGCCCCGTTCCGGGCCGCCGTGACCGCCGCCGCGCAGCCGCCGGGGCCGCCGCCCACGACCACCACGTCCACCTCGCGGATCACGGGGATCTCCCGGGCCGCCTCCGCCAGGGTCTTCTTCTCAGTCAGGCCGTGCCGCACGATCTCCGCGTCGTGGGGCATATCGTATTGGGCAACGACGTGTTTTCCGTATACTGCCATGAGGAAACCTCCTTATTCTGCGGGAGGGCCGCGCCGCTCCCAGTTTTTCTGTATCCAGCTTACCACGAACGGAGGAAAAAGGCAAGAAGGCTTTCCCCCCTTCACCGCTTTCCCGCGTCCTCCAGGCGGCGGAAGAAGGCGCCGCGCAGGTCCAGGATATCGTCAACGGGGATGGGCTCCCCCTCCTCCGGCGTCAGCAGGCGGGTAACGGGGTCCACGCGCCTGACGCGGCAACGCAGGTCCAGGATCGCCCCGCCGGGCTTGCTCTCGTCGGGCAGAAAGCGGGTAACGATGATCTCCGGGCGCTCCTCCGCCTCCTCCAGCAGCCGGAGGCGGGCGTCCAGCTCCAGCTTGCGGTTTTCGTCCAGCTCCGGGCGGGCGTCCGTGTAGCGGGCGGCCTCCTCGATCACGTCGTCAAAGCCCACCAGGGCCGCGAAGGGGCTGAACTGGGCCGCCCGCTCCTCCCGGGGCATGGGCGTGTGGTTTTGGGAAACATGATGGGGCAGGTGGATGATGTCGTCATAACGGCCGGGCATGGGCGCGCCTCCCTTCCGCGGGACTTCCCGCGGTTTTTTCTTTATCATAAGGCAGAACGGCCCGTTTTGCAAGCCTCGCCCTTGCGCGGCGGGGCTGATTCTGCTACAATAAGGAAAAGACGGGCGGCCCCGCGCCGCCCCGGGAAGGGATGCGCTTTCATGGAATATGTGCTGCTGGGGCTCTGCGCCGTCAATCTGCTGCTGCTCGTTTTTCTGCTCCTCCGCTCAGCGGGAGGGGTGCGGCAGGAGGACGCGGCGGCGCTGGAAAAGGAGCTGGCCCGTCTGCGCCAGGAGGCGGACGCGGACCAGCGCCTGCTGCTGGACCAGCTCTCCCGCCAGGGGGAGGCGGCCTCCGGCCAGCTCACGGCCCTGGGGGACGGGCTGCGGGCCTCCCAGGACCGGCAGCAGTTCCGCGCCGAGCGGGGCATGGAGACCCTGCGGCAGGAGATGGGCGGCTTCCGCAAGGAGACCGGGGACCAGCTCACCCAGATCAACGCCGTGGTAACGGAAAAGCTGCAAACCATTTTGGACCGGAAGCTGAACGAGGCCTTCGACACGGTGGTAAAGAACATGGCGGAGCTGGGCAAGACCCTCTCCGACAGCCAGGAGCGCCAGCAGAAGGAGAACGCCGCCCGCATCGCCGCCCTGGAGACGGAATTCGGGAAGATCCGGGCGGACATGCTGGCCGCTCTGGACAGGCTGCGGGCCGAGAACGCCGCCAGCCTGGAGAAGATCGACCAGACCGTGAACGAGAAGCTGCAGAAGACCCTGGACGACCGCATCAGCCGCTCCTTCGAGCAGGTGAACAAGCGTCTGACGGAGGTCTACGAGGGGCTCGGCGAAATGAAGAACGTGGCCTCCGGCGTCTCGGACCTGAAAAACGTCCTCTCCAACGTGAAAAACCGCGGCATTCTGGGTGAGATCCAGCTTTCCGCCATTCTGGACGACATCCTGGCCCCGGAGCAGTACGTCACCCAGTACCGCATCGACCCACACCGCCCGGAAATGGTGGACTTCGCCGTGCGGCTACCCGGCGCGGAGGAGGGGGAAAACGTCTTTCTCCCCATCGACGCCAAGTTCCCCGGCGAGACCTGGGCGGCACTGGCCGCGGCCTACGATTCCGGCGACCCGGCGGAGCTGAAGCTGCGGCGGACGGCCCTGGAGCAGGAGATCAAGCGCTGCGCCAAAAGCATCCGGGACAAGTATGTGACGCCCCCCTATTCCACGGATTTCGCCATCCTCTTCCTCCCCTTCGAGGGGCTGTACGCCGAGGTGGTGAACATGGGGCTGGTGGAGATTTTGCAGCGGGAATACAAGGTGAACGTGACGGGCCCCTCCACCATGGCGGCCATGCTCAACAGCCTGCAGATGGGCTTCCGCACCCTGGCGATCCAGAAAAAGAGCGGCGAGGTCTGGAAGATCTTAGAGGCCGCGAAGAAGGAATTCGCCACCTTCGAGGAGGTGCTGGACAAGACCCGCGCCCGCCTGCGCCAGGCGGACGACGAGCTGGAAAAGCTCATCGGCTCCCGCACCCGGGCCATCAACCGCAAGCTGAAATCCGTTTCCGAGCTGGACCCCGGCGAAAGCCCCGCCGCTCTGCTGGACGAATAAGGCAAGACGCACAGCCAAATACTAAGCACTATGCACTATGCACTAAGTACTCAGTACTCAGTACTTAGTACTCAGCACTCAAAACTAAATTCTACATTCTATACACCGAGGTACACCGACATGATCAAGACCGATCTTTCCCTGGCAAGCGAATATCTACCCCCTCTCGGCCCTTGGCTGGAGCGCGCGGCCCGGGCCCTGGACGCGATCCCCTCCTACGACTACACGGGCTGGCTGCATCTGCCCACCCGCACGGACGCCGCCCTGCCGAACGAGATCGAGGCTGCGGCGGCCCGCATCCGCGCCGACTCCCGGGTGCTGCTGGTCATCGGCATCGGCGGCTCCTACCTGGGGGCCCGGGCGGCCCGGGATCTGCTGTGTCCCGCCCTTGGCGGCGGCGGCACGGAGCTGCTCTTCGCCGGGAACGGGCTCTCGGGCCAGGCGGCGGCGGAGCTGCTGGCCTACCTGCGGGGCCGGGATTTTTCCATCAACGTGATCTCCAAATCCGGCTCCACCACGGAGCCCGCCGCCGCCTTCCGCGTCTTTTATGAGCTGCTGCGGGAGAAATACGGCGACAGAGCCCCGGAGCGGGTCTACGCCACCACGGACGGGGAGAAGGGCGCCCTGCTGGGCATGGCGAAGGAGCGGGGCTTCACCCGCTTCGTGATCCCCTCCGACGTGGGCGGGCGCTACTCCGTGCTGACCCCCGTGGGGCTGCTGCCCATGGCCGCCGCGGGCATCGACGTCCGCGCCATGCTGGCCGGGGCCCGGGCCGCGGAGCTGGAATACCTGCGCAAAACGGAGCTGAATCCCGTCCTCCACTACGCGGCGGCCCGCCAGGCCCTCTACGCCGGGGGCAAAAAGGTGGAGGTCCTGGGCTGCTGGGAGCCCCGCTTCCGTTTCCTGGCCGAGTGGTGGAAGCAGCTTTTCGGTGAGAGCGAGGGCAAGGAGGGCAAGGGCCTCTTCCCCTCCTCTCTGGAGCTGACGGCGGACCTGCACTCCATGGGCCAGTACATGCAGCAGGGAGAGCGCCTCATGCTGGAAACCATGCTCACCGCCGCCTCGGACGCGGCCCCCGCCGTTCCCTATTGGGAGGGGGACCCGGAGGGGCTCAACTACCTGGCGGGGAAGCGCCTGGACGAGATCAACCGGGTGGCGCTCATGGCCACGGCCCAGGCCCACGCGGAGGGCGGCGTGCCCGTGCTGCGGCTGGAGATGCCCGCCGTGACCGCGGCCTCCGTAGGAAATCTTTTCTATTTCTTTGAGCTCTCCTGCGCCGTCTCCGCCATCCTCTCCGGGGTCTGCCCCTTCGATCAGCCGGGTGTGGAGAACTACAAGCAGAAGATGTTTGCCCTGCTGGGCAAGCCCGTAAAAAAGTAAATTGAAAAAAACTGAAATTGTGGTTGAAGTCCGGGCCGGGAAATGGTATGATTAGACTGTGAGTGAAAGGGCCCGCCGGGTCCTTGGGATAAAACAATAAATGAGGAGAGTGCAGCTTATGGTTAAGGTCATCATGGGTGTCAAGGGCACCGGGAAGACGAAGCAGCTCATCGAAATGGTCAAGGCCGCCATTGAGGCGGAGGCCGGCGACGTGGTGGTCCTGGAAAAGGATCAGAAGCTTACTTACGACATCCCCTACAAGGCCAGACTTATCTTTGCCAACGAATTCAGCTTCGGGACCTTTGAGTTCCTGAAGGGCTTTATCAGCGGTCTCCACGCGGGTAATTTCGACATCACCAGCGTTTTTATAGACAGCCTTTACAAGATGGTGGACAGCAAGGAGGGCGTGGAGGACTTCCTCGCCTGGCTGGACGCCTACGGCGAGGCCGCCGGCATCAAGTTCACCATCACCATCAGCGCCGACGTGAACGAGGCCACCGAGGGCATCAAGAAGTATTTCTGAGCGTTTGACCACTGGATTCGGGGCGGGTCTTTCCCGCCCCGTTTTTGTATAAAGGGGCGTTTTCTTTGACAACGAGGCTCTTGACCCGGGACCGGGACTTTTACCGCGGCTTTCTGCCGCTGCTGCTGGTCATCACCCTGCAGCAGCTGGCGGCCCTGGCCGTGAATCTGCTGGACAATCTGATGCTGGGGGGCTATACGGAGCTGGCCCTCTCCGGGGCCAACCTGGTCAATCAGCTCCAGTTCATCCTGCAGCAGCTTGTGGCCGGCGTGGGCATGGGCGTTTCCGTGCTGGGCAGCCAATACTGGGGCAAGCAGGACGTGGACCCCATCCGCCGCGTCACCTCCATCGGCCTGCGCTTTTCCCTGGCGG
>CAMVOG010000143.1 GCA_947169005.1 uncultured Clostridia bacterium
CAGGGCTCAAGGTCGCCGCCGGCGTTGATGTGCAAATAGCGGCGGCCTCCTGCGATACAGCCGCCAGGATGCGCGCCGTAGCCGGAGTATTCCCCGTCGTTCCAAAAATCCATGGTGAAAATGGGCTTTTCCTGGCGGAAGGCCCGCACCTGCTCATACATGAACTTGCGCTGCTCTGCCGAGACCATCAGTCCCGGGACGGCGTCCTTTCCCACAGGCATATAGGTGAAAAGCCAGCAGAACTTGGCACCGCTGTCTACCATCCAGTCGAAATATTCCGAGGAGCCAATGACCTCCACGTTCTGGCTGGTGTAGCAGCAGGAGACACCGAAGAGCAGTTTCCGCTCCCGTAGCAGGGCCATTGCCCGTTCAACGGCCTTGTAGGTGCCCGCGCCACGGCGGGAATCCGTTGCCGCCTCGAAGCCCTCAACGCTGATGGCGGGCACAAAATTTTTCACCTCCGCCAACTCGTCGGCAAAGGCCTCGTCGATGAGCGTTCCGTTGGTAAAGGCGCAGAAAGCGCAGTCCGGGTGGACCCGGCAGAGCTTCATAAGGTCCTTTTTCCGCACTAAGGGCTCTCCGCCGGAAAAGAGGAAGAAGCGGGTGCCCAGGTCCGTGGCCTGGTCGATGATGCTCTCCAGCTCCTCATAGCTCAGATTGAGTCGATTGCCGTACTCGGCGGCCCAGCAGCCCGTACAGTGGAGGTTGCAGGCGCTTGTGGGGTCGATCAGGATGGCCCAGGGCACATTGCAGTCATATTTTTCCTCGTTTTTCGTCTGCTCGGCCACACCGAAGAGGGTAGCGTTCAAGGCGAAATTGACAAAGCAGGTCTTGAGCTGCTCCGGGTCCGTGTCGTGGATGACGTTCATCACAAGCTTATACCAGTTGCCCTCCGGGTCGTCCAGGACCTTGTGGAAATTGGCGGCCTGTTTTTCATTCCAGCCCAGGCTCTCCATCCAATGCAGCAGCTTGGGCAGGTTTTCCTCCGGCGCCTTGATGGCATAGTCCAAGGCCTTGTTGGCCACTGCCTTGCTGACGAATTCCTTTACTCCCACAGAAATAACCTCCATTCGGTGCTTCGGCATGAGATTAGGGACAGATCCCGTCGAAGTGCTTGCTTTTTCTATACTTTTTTATTATAATAAAAGAGAAAGATAAAAGCGATATGCAGCTTTTTACGTATATGCATTATAAAATGCGTTTTCCTAAAATTATGCTTTTTATCGTGCAAATATGAAAAATATCGTTCAAGGGAGGTCCCCATGGAAGAGCAAAGAGCCCCCGATCGCCGGGTCCTGCGCACGAAGCGGGCCATTCGCAACGCCTTCGCACAGCTTTTGACGGAGAAGGACGTGAACGCCATCACCATCCGGGACATCGCGGACCGGGCGGACATCAACCGCAATACCTTTTATCGCTATTACGCCGGGGTCTATGAGCTGATCAATGAGATCGAGAACGACCTGGTGGCCCAGTTTGACCGGGTGCTGGAGGAGACCAGGACGGAGTGGAGCTGGGACGATCCCTACGTTTTCTTTGAGAAGCTGACGGCCGTTATCCACACGGACCTGGATTTTTACGGCCACCTGCTGTCCATGACCAGCAACGCCAGCCTGCTCTCCAAGATAGGAGAGCTTTCCCGCAAGAAGACGAAGGAGGCCATTCTCGCCGCCTATACCCTGGACGAGGAGAAGCTGGACCTGCTGCTGGACTACACCTCCGCCGGGATGCTGGCGGTCTATCAGCGCTGGTTTACCGGCAGCCGCCGCAGCTCCATCGAGGAGCTGTCCCGCACGGTGAGCGAGCTCTGCGTTCATGGCTTCAACGGGCTCTTCCCCAACGCGGAGCAAAAGAAAAAGCCCGTCCTCTGAAGGCGGGCAGATATAACAAAGCGACCCCGAAAGGGGCCGCTTTGCGTTTTTGGGAGGTCTGCTTATTCCTTCTTGCCCGCGCCGCCGATGAGCTTCCAGATCAGCGCGGCGATGGCGCCGCCCACCAGGGGGCCGACGATGAAGACCCAGACGCAGCTCAGCGCGTCGCCGCCCAGCAGCAGGGCGGGGCCAAAGGAACGGGCGGGGTTGACGCTGGTGCCGGTAAAGAAGATGCCCAGCAGGTGCACCAGGGTCAGGGAGCCGCCGATCACGAGGCCGGCCACATGGCTGTTCTCCGTCTTGCTGGTAGCGCCCAGCACGGCCAGCACGAAGATGCAGGTGAGGATGATCTCCACGATCAGGGACTTGAGGACGCTGCCGTCATAGAGCCCGTTGGCGCCCAGGCCGTACTGGGTGCCGATCAGCGCGTAGAGGACGGCGGCCCCGGCGATGGCGCCCAGGAACTGAGCGATCACGTAGCCGACGAAATCCTTCACGCTCATGCCCCCGTTGAGCAGCACGCCCAGGGAGACCGCCGGGTTGATGTGGCAGCCGGAGACGTTGCCGATGGAATAGGCCATGGCCACGATGACGCCGCCGAAGGCCAGGGCCGTCAGAATGTAGGCCGCGTTGGCCTCCGCCGAGCAGCCCGTAACGGCAGCCACGCCGCAGGCCACCAGCACCAGAACGAAGGTGCCGATAAACTCCGCAATGTACTTTTTCACTGTTCTCACTCCTTTTCGTATTCGGCGGGAGCCCCGCCTGTATTTATTATAGTCCGCGGGGATAAAAAGTCAAGCGGCGGACCCGTCCCCGCGGCTTTTTCGCGCGGGGACGCAATTTTCTGTTGCGGGCGGGCGAAAAATGATGTAAAATAACGGAGTATGGTTGACAGGGCCAATATCATTTTGGAGGCGGCGCGCATGGGAAAGATCGGTTTTGACAACGACAAATATCTGAAGCTCCAGTCGGAGCGGATTCGGGAGCGGATCAATGAGTTCGGCGGCAAGCTCTATCTGGAGTTCGGCGGCAAGCTCTTTGACGATCATCACGCCTCCCGGGTGCTGCCCGGCTTCCAGCCGGACAGCAAGGTGCGCATGCTCCTGGAAATGAAGGAGGAGGCCGAGATCATCCTGGTCATTTCCGCCAACGATATCGAGCGCAGCAAGCGCCGGGGCGACCTGGGCATCACCTATGACGAGGACGTGCTGCGCCTTATTGACGCCTTTCGCTCCATCGGGCTCTATGTGGGCTCCGTGTGCATCACCCACTACCGGGGCCAGCCCGCGGCGGAGCAGTTTCAGAAGCGGCTGGAGGCCCTGGGCGTGCGGACCTATCTGCACTATGTGATCCCGGACTATCCCTCCAATGTGCCGCTGATCGTCTCCGAGGAGGGCTTTGGCCGCAACGAGTACATCGAGACCTCCCGCAGCCTTATCGTGGTCACGGCGCCGGGCCCCGGCAGCGGCAAAATGGCCACCTGCCTCAGCCAGCTCTACCATGAGCACGAGCGGGGTATCGCCGCGGGCTACGCCAAGTTCGAGACCTTCCCCATCTGGAATCTGCCCCTTATGCATCCCGTAAACCTGGCCTATGAGGCCGCCACCGCGGACCTCAAGGACGTGAACATGATCGACCCCTACCACCTGGAGGCCTATCAGGAAACCGCCGTCAACTATAACCGGGACGTGGAGATTTTCCCGGTGCTGAACGCGATCCTGGAGCGCATCCGGGGCACCAGCCCCTACCGCAGCCCCACGGACATGGGCGTGAACATGGCGGGCTACTGCATCACGGAGGACGAGGTCTGCCGCGAGGCCAGCCGCCAGGAGATCATCCGCCGCTATTACGCCACGGCCTGCTCCGTCCGCCAGGGTCTCTCCGACCCCACGGAGCTGCAGAAGATCGAAATGCTCATGAAGAGCGCAGGCATCACCGTGGAGGAGCGCCCCGTCATCGGCGCGGCCCTGGCCCGGGCCGAGGAGACCGGCGGCCCCGCCATGGCTCTGGAGCTGCCCGACGGGCGCGTCATCACGGGCAAGACCACCTCCCTGCTGGGAGCTGCCTCCGCCTGCCTGCTGAACGCGCTGAAGGCCCTGGCGGGCATCGAGAAATCGACCCTGCTCATCGCCCCCAATATCATCGAGCCCATCCAGCATTTAAAGGTGGCCCACCTGGGGGGCAACAACCCCCGCTTGCATACGGACGAGACCCTGGAGGCCCTGAGCATCTGCGCCGTCACGGACCCCAACGCCGAGGCCGCCATGGAGCAGCTCGCCGCCCTGCGGGGCTGCGAGGCCCACGTCTCCGTGATCCTGTCCCGGGTGGATGAAAACCTCTTCCAGAAGCTGGGCGTCAACGTGACCTGCGAGCCCCGCTACCAGGTGAAGAAGCTCTACCACGCGAAGTAAAGGAATCCCCTGAATAGAGCCCCGCTGTCCGAATCGGACAGCGGGCTTTTCAATATTTCTTGCCCTGTATGGTTGACTTTAACCGTATAAAGAAAGTATACTTATTTTATACAAAGCCCCGCGGACACCGGGGCGAGAACGATCCGAGAGGGAGTGCTGCCATGAAAGTCGTGCTGCAGAACCTGACGAAAAAGTTTCCCAACCGCAACCGAAAGGTCAAGGAGGACGTGGTCGCCGTCAGCGACTTCAGCTTTGAGATACCGGACGGGCAGCTCATCGGGCTGCTGGGGCCCTCCGGCTGCGGCAAGAGCACTACGCTGAATCTGATCTCCGGCCTGGAAAAGCCCACGTCCGGGCGGGTCTTCTTCGGGGAAGACGACGTGACCGACCTGCCCCCCGAAAACCGGGGCGTGGGCCTGGTCTTTCAGAGCTATGCCCTTTATCCCCACCTCACCGTGCGGCAGAACATCCTCTTCCCCCTGCAGAATCTCAAGGGGGAGCGGAAGCTGACCAAGGAGGTCATGCTGCAAAAGGCCGAGGAGGCGGCGCGGCTGGTGCAGATCGACGAGCTCATGGACCGCAAGCCCTCGGAGCTCTCCGGCGGCCAGCAGCAGCGGGTGGCCATCGCCCGCGCCCTGGTGAAAATGCCCCGGGTGCTGCTGCTGGACGAGCCCCTCTCCAACCTGGACGCCCGCCTGCGCCTGCAGACGCGCGAGGAAATTCGCCGCATCCAGCGGGAAACGGGCATCACCACCATCTTCGTCACCCATGACCAAGAGGAGGCCATGAGCATTTCGGACATGATCGTGGTCATGTGCAAGGGCGTTCTCCAGCAGCTCGGCAAGCCCCAGGAGGTCTACGACGACCCGGTAAACCTCTTCGTGGCGAAGTTTCTCGGCACGCCCCCCATCAACGTCTTTGAGGGCGAGGTCAAGGGCGGCAGCCTGTATATCGGCGGCGAGGCCGTGCTGGAGACCCCCGGCGTGACGGATCAGCCCGTCTGGGCCGCTATCCGGCCCGAGGGCTTCATCCCGGACCCGGCGGGCCCCCTGGCCTGCTCCCTCAGCGCCGTGGAGGTCATGGGCCGGGACACCAGCGTGGTCTCCACCCATCCCGACTGTGTCAACGCGGCGATCCGCGCCATCGTCAGCGCCGAGGAGCCCATCGAGGCCGATGAAAAGGGCCTGGTCCGCTTCCGTCTGCGGCCCCGGAAGGTCTTCCTTTTCCACAAGGAGACCGAGGAGCGCCTGCCTTTCGGCGTGAAGGGAGGAAAGCAGGATGGATAAGCAGAGCTGGAAGGCCTGGCTTTACCTGCTGCCCGCCGTGGCCTTTTTGGGCGTCTTCATGGTCTATCCCCTTATCGACGTGCTGATTTACTCCGTGGAGGAGGGCTACAATTCCGCCTCCCAGACCCTTTTCGGCGTGGGCGGCTACAACTATTCCTACGTTCTGCGGGACCCCTACTTCCTCCAGGCCGTGAAGAATACCTTTATTATCGTTATCATCACGGTGCCCGTCTCCACGGGGCTGGCCCTGCTGATCTCCGTGGGGCTCAATTCCATCAAGCCCCTGCGCCAGCTCTATCAGACGGTCTACTTCCTGCCCTACATCACCAACACCCTGGCCGTGGGCCTGGTGTTCATGATCCTCTTTAAGAAAACGGCCTACTCCGACGGCCTGGTGAATCTCTTGATCCACCTCTTCGGCGGCCCCTCCGTGGACTTCATCGAGGGCCCCTACTGGGCAAAGATGTTCGTCATGTGCTTTTACACCGTCTGGGTTGTCATGCCCTTCAAGATCCTGATCCTCACGGGGGCCCTGGCCTCGGTGGATCAGAATCTCTACAACGCCGCCCGGGTGGACGGCACCTCCAAGCGGCGCATCTTCACCCGCATCACCCTGCCCATGATCTCCCCCATGATCTTCTATCTGGTCATCACCGGCTTCATCGGGGCCTTCAAGGCCTACAGCG
>CAMVOG010000144.1 GCA_947169005.1 uncultured Clostridia bacterium
TAAAACTAAACAAATACTAATGTAGGCGCTGCCTCTTGCAAGTACATAAATATATTATATGGTGATAATCATAGAATTGTCATGCCGAAATATGGGTAAAAAAGCATGTAACATAATAAATTGCCGATGATGCCGATAAGCGTCATGCAGCCGGAGCGGCGCCAGGGCTTGGAGAAGACCAGGGCCAGCAACAGGCAGGCCAGGCCGCCGCCCAAGGTAAACCACCAGGCCGAAAGCCCGTAGTTATAAGCAAGCTGGGCCGTGCCCACGGTGGAGGACCCGCCCGCCAGGGTACCCATGATGATACCGGCGATAATGGGGGTGCCGTTTACGTTGCCATAGGACTGGGGCCGGGTGCCGGACCAGATGGCCAGGCCCGCAATGCCCAGGATGCCGGCCAGCAGGCCGATCAGTTGAGGTGTGGATAAGATCATGTCAAGCATCTCGATTCTGCAAATTCTTTTTCTTCGGGTCTACGCGCGGGGGGGGTCAGACAGCCTTGCGCTCTCTCTTCTCGCTGAGGCTCTCGCCGGTCATGGTCTCCAGGAAGCCCAGAATGGTGTGGGCCAGAGTGTTCACGTCGGCGTCGGAGGCGTTCACGCTGATGTCGTAGCTCTCGGCCTCGCCCCAGCCCTTCCAGTTGCCGCGGTAGCAGGAGCGGCGGGCGCGGTCATTCTTGCGCAGGGTCTTGCGGGCCTCCTCGGCGCTCATGACGCCGGCCTCGGCCAGGCGGGCGGCGCGGTCCTCCAGGTCGGCGTGGATGAAGATGCTCACGTGGCCTTCCTGGCCGTTCAGCGCCATGGTGCTGTGGCGGTCCACCAGGATGCAGGGACCCTGGGCGGCCAGCTCGCGGCAGGCCAGCACCTGGGCGGTGACGAAGTCGGCGGCGGAGCGCATCTTCAGAGCGGAGGCGTCCTGGGCAAGCAGGTCGTAGGCAGCGTGGACCACGCGGCCGTCATAACGGTGCAGCAGGCGGGCGGAGATGCCGCTGAGCTCGGCGGCCTTATCCAGGATCTCCTCGCCGTAGCAGGGGATGTGCAGTTCCTCAGCAAGGGCCTTGGCAACGGCTTCGCCATTGCAGCCCAGCTCGGTGTCGATGGTGATGATCATGTTGTTCTTGTTGACTTTCATTGTTTTTCCCTGACCTTTCTTACAGATGAATTGGTTGATCGGCTTATTATTTATTGATAATCCGCGAAGGGGTCTTCCTCCGTGTCGGGGGACTTAGCGGCGGTCTCCTTGGCCCGGCGGTAATCCTCCAGGCAGATGACCTTGGCGCGATTTATCAGGCGCTGCGTCCGAGCGCCAAGGTAGGGTGGACAAGGTCCTCCCTGGTGACGGTTTCCAGATAGCGAACGATGTGGTCCGCCAGCTGCTCCGGCGTGGAGCCTGTGGCGTTCACGCTGAGATCGTAGTTGGAGGCCCGGCCCCACTTGGGAGCCACGCTTTTATAGAGCTTGGTCCGTTCCCGCTCCGCCTTGTCAAAGGCGTGGGCGGCATTTTCCGGGCTCTGGCCCTTTTCCCGCGCCACCCGGCGCAGGCGGCTCTCCCGGTCCGCGTGAACGAAAATGCTCACGGCGTCGGGCAGGTCAGCGGTGGCGGCGTTGGCGTGATGGTCCACCAGAATGCAGGGCCCCTCCTCGGCGGCTTTGCGGCAGGCGGCCATCTGAGCGGCCAGCAGGTCCCGCGCAGGGGGCAGCCGCAGATCGTCCTCGCCGGTGGCCGTGAGGTCATAGGCATGGCGGAGGCGCTTTTCCTCATAGCGCCGCAGGAGCTTGAGCGGGATGCCGCTGAGCTTGGAGGCCTCCTCCAGCAGCTCGCCGGAGAGGACCCGCAGCTTCAGCAGCTTTCCCAGGGCCCCGGCCAGCTCCTCACCGCCGGCTCCCAGCTCACTTTCCAGGGAGAGGACCATCCTCTCCCTCTCGATCTTCATGGTCTTTCGCTTCCTTTCCAAAGAAAAAGCCGGTATATCGTTTCGTGTCCCCCTTAGGGTCCCCTTATCCGATATACCGGCTCATGCACTGCTTCCTGCGTCCTTGGGGGACGCCCGCAGCCACGACGGTCATGCTTCGGGTTTTAGTGGGTCGCCTGTTCCGCGCGGTATTCCTGGTACTTGCTGAAGATCATCCGCAAGGCGGTCTCCAGGGCGCGTTTGGCGTTGCCGTGATAATAGGTCTCGAAGGTCTTCATCAGCTCGTCGGGGCCGTCGTTGAGGTCGTAGCCCACCAGCAGCTTGGCGATGAAGCGCTTGGCGATGTCTGTGATCATGGAGGCCTCCGCCTCGACGATCACGCCCGTGCGTTTGTCGAACAGGACCGCGACGGCCAGAATCTGATAGACCATTTCCGCTGTGGTGTTGCTCGGCAGCTTTGCGTAGCCGGACATGAGGATCGTGTTCCAATCCTGCAAGAGACCAGCCCCTCTCTTCTTCTCTCGAAATCAGCAAAAAAAACGGCAAAAGCTATTTTGCGCCTCCGCGCTCAAACTTTTACCGGCTTCGCCGCGGATTTCTGAACGCTTTTGGCGCCCGCTCCGCAGTGAACGTCTTTGTGATTCGCCCGTATTATGGACCCTTTTTTCCAAAAACGCAAGAGGTAAAATAGACAAAGAGATTGGGGGAGCAAATAAAAGTTTCTGCATTTTGCACAGAAAAGAAAGAAACGCGCGCTTTGCTCCCCCTGTATATTATTGGAAGAAATCCTTCAGCGCCGCCGCGACGGAGCGGTAAGCCTCTTCTTCGAACACATCGCTCATGCCCAGCTCCTCTATGGCCTCGGAGAAATAATATGCCTCCGTGTCCATGGCGCAGGCGGTGAGGTAGAGGTCCACGGCCCCGTCCCAATCCGTTTGAGCCCGGGTCCACAGCTCCAGGGCCCCCAGGGCCGAGACGCCGTAGCTGATATAATAGAAGGGATAGTCAAAATTGTGGGTCACGCCCATCCACTCCCGCTCATAGCCGTCATAGGGCGCGTAGCCGTATTCCTCATAGAGCTCCGCGAAGATGGCGTCCGCCTTTTCGGGCGTCAGCTCCTCCTCGGCGTAGACCCGCTGCTGAAACTCGTCGTAGAGAGCCCCGTCCACAATGGTGTAGATCATGTTCATCAGCAGGGCCTGCTGGGCCATATCCGCCCGACTGCTGAAGATATCTTCATAATAGTGTGTAAACATCAGCTCCATCCCCTGGCTTTGCAGCTCGCTCAGATCGTAGTCGCTCATGCCGAAGAGCAGGTCGCTCTCGGTATAGAAGAAGTTGGCGAAGTGGCCGAACTCGTGGAAGGTATCGGAATAGTCATAGAAATTGCCGTAGGGGGCGTTGAAGATGAAGGGCTCGTTGACGGAGTAAAGAAGGGTGGTGAAGCCCGTATTCTCCTTGCGGGGATCGCAGCTCAGATTGCAGAGGCCGTGCTCCAGCATATAGCGGAAGGCGGCGTCCAGCTCCGGCGAAAAATCGGGCAGGGCCCGGCTCATGGCCTCTAAAATGGCCTCCTCGGAGCAGTCCAGGCCCCGGGCGCGGCTCATGCGGTCCGCGCTGAGCCAGGCCTCGTAGCCGTATTCTTCCATCAGGGGCACGATGTATTCCTTCACGCCCGCCCAGACGGCCTCGCTGTCTGCGGGGCCGTAGTCCCGGTAAAAGACCTGCTCATAGGCATAGTCCGTATAGCTGTCGTAGCCCTGGCTGCGGGCGTATTCCTTGTTTTTGGCCACCAGCTTCACATACAGCTCCCCGATGGCGTCGTAGTCCGGGCTGCTTTTGGCCATTTCCCGGGCATAATCCTGCCTCAGGGCGTTCACCTCGCTGAGAAGAGCCGTGCCGGCCCCGTCGTCGTCCTCCCAGGAGGCGAAGTAGGCCCGCCCTTCCTGGCCGTAATAGTCCTCCATCACGTCCCCGTGGGGGGAGACGGCCAGGGTGTACATGGCCAGGCAGTATTCGTCCCAGGCGGCGTTGAAAAGGTCCTGGCAGTAGGCATATTCCTCATAGTACACGTCGTCGCTGGGGTCCGCCGAGAAGGCGAGCTCCATGAGGGTCTGCATGGTGTGGTACTCATAGAGCGCTTCGACGACGGCCGAGTCCGCCGCGTCAAAGTCCTCCGCGCTGCCGCCGGAGCGGGCGATGCGGTAGAGCGGCTCCGTCAGCGCGTCAAAGTCCGCCGCCTCATAGTGGGTATAGCGCAGCTCGGCAAAGTCCACGTCCCCGTGCCAGACCTCCTGAAAGTGCGCGGCGGGGGCGGGGGCCTCCGGAATCCCCGCGGGCTCCTCGGCGGGCTCCTCCACGGGCTCCTCCGCAGGATCTTCGGCGGGCTCGGAGACGGGCAGGGAGGGCGCCTCCTCCTCCGGCGCGGGCGTCGTTTCCGCCGGGGTCGTCTCCGTGGGGGACGTCGTCGGCGTCTTGGGCACGATGCGGAAGCAGGCGCTGAGGGAGAGCAGCAGCGCCAGGCAGAGAAAGAGGGCGGGCAGTCTTTTTTTCATGTTCATGCTCCTTACAGATGGCCTGAGAAAATTTTACCCCGCGCGAGACAAACTGTCAAGCGCGGGGTAAACTTATTCCTCGGGCTCTTCCACCAGAAGGATCCGCCCCTCATGTACCGTTATGATCGCGGCCTCTCCCGTCAGAGCGTTGCTGACGCCCAGGGGGAAGCCGGGGGTAAGGGTGTAGCGGTCCAGGGGATAAGAGAGGCCCCGGAGGCTGAGCACGGCCTCGCCCCCATAGGCAAAGATGGAAATGATGTCCCTGCGTCCGGGCGGAAAGCGCCGTTTCCCCGGGCCCAGGAGCGACAGGCGGCCGCGGCTGTCCACGATCTCGGCGGCAGCTTGCTGCTCATTCAGCCACGCCAGTGTCTGAACGGCTGCCAGAGAATGAGAGAAGCGGCGTCCGCCCAAGGTCCCGAAAAGGAGAAAGTCGCGGTATCCGCGTCGAAGGCACTCCCTGCAGGCGGCAACCAGGTCCGTATCGTCCTTTCGGACGGGGAGCTGAAGAACCGGGAAGCCGCTTGGAATATGCCCCAAAGAATCGAAATCTCCAATGCAGAGAGACGGACGGAGACCCGCCGCCAGTAAGGGCGAGAGGCCGCTGTCGGCCGCCACGAGCAGATCGCACTCCTCAAGAGGCGGCAGCAGGGAAACTTCGAAATCACCGCCGCATACGACCAAACAACGCCCCATATCAGCGCTCTCCGGCAAGATCCTTGCCCAGAATGTATTTCCGAAGGGGCCGATAGAGCACGGCAAAGATGACCAGGCAGATCACCATGTCGATCGCCACATAGCTTCCGTTATAGGCGGCTGAATAGATATAGGGGTTTGTAAAGCTCATGTTAAAAAGCTCCGTGGGCTCATAGATGCGGTAGATCGTGACGCCGCTGACAAAGTGCGCGAGAAAGCGCAGGACCGAGCCGAGGACCGTTCCGGCGAAAACGCCGTACTTCCGGCCTTTGAAAAGGCCGGAGAAGCCCAGCAGCGCGAAGGCCAGAACATAGTCCAGCAGCATGGACCAGGGGCCCCAGGCGTAGGCCCCGTCAAAGATCAGCTGCAGAAGTCCGTAGGCAAAGGAGGCCAGAAGGCCGTTCCGCAGCCCCCAACGGACGCAGTAGAAGAAAATCGGAAGCATGCCGATGCAGATGCTGCCTCCCTGGGGCAGCTCAAAGAGCTTCAAGTAGCTCAGCGCCGTTGCCAGGGCGACCATGATCGCGCCCTCACACAGGGCCCGCAGAGGGGTTTTGGATGCTTTGCTGTTTGCCATGGTTTTTCCTCCTTTTTTCCGGCGTTTCCGAAAAAATAAACGCCGCGCTTGGATAAAGCGCGGCGTCATAGACGCAATGGGGCAGAGGCCCGTTCCTACGCCGGCATTATCCGGATCAGGTTCCCGGGTCCGGGACGGCACACGCCCCGTCTCAGCCGGCTCTCCGCCAGCGCCCCGCTTGATTGTGGACCGATTATAGCACGCCGTGAGCGAAAATGCAATCCCCTCAGCTCTGTCTTGCAACGATATTTTGCATATTCTTGCAGATGTGGTCCGGGGGGATGACGCCCCGCACGGCGGTGAGGGGATAGACGCTGCTGCGGGGGCCGATCACCGTGCCGGGATTCAGCACGGCGTTGCAGCCGATCTCGGCGGCGTCCCCCAGGATGGCGCCGAACTTTTTCAGCCCGGTCTCCAGGTCCCCCTCGGGGCCGTGTACCACCACGAGGGTCCGGTCTGCCTTCACGTTGGAGG
>CAMVOG010000145.1 GCA_947169005.1 uncultured Clostridia bacterium
AGGGCGCGGCCGTAGCTGTTGCCGTTCAGCAGCAGGGGATAGTCCACGGCGTACATGCCGCCCGCCGCGTTGCCCACGGCGTAGAGGCCGGGGATGTTGTTGCTGTCCGCGCCGATCACGTTGAGGCGCACGTCCACCTGGGCGCCGCCGAACACGTCCAGCAGCATGGGGCCCCACTTGATGGCGTAGAAGGGCGCCTTCTCGATGCTGGTGAGCAGGCGGGTCCGCTTGCCGAAGTCCACGTCGTCCCCGTTGGCTACCAGCTCGTTGTAGCGCTTCACGGTTTTCAGCAGATTCTCCACGGGCACGTCCATCTTCTCCGCCAGCTCCTCCAGGGTGTCGGCCTTGAAGGCGTTGCCCGCGTCCAGATGGCGCTGGAGGAAGCGCCGCATATTCTCACGATCGAAGCTGTCGCCCACGACGCTGAGGGGCATCATGCCCTGGCCGCCCAGCTCGGAGAAGCGGTCCGCCATCTCGTCCAGATACTTGTCGTCCATCACGGTCCAGGCAAAGTCGCCGCCCGGCTGCATGAGGCAGCGCACGGACTTGGCCTGCATCCAGGTGTCCTCGTTCATGAAGCGCTTGCCCAGGCGGTTCACGTGGAGGAAGAAGCCTTGATAGCCGCTGAAGCCCAGGGCGTGCAGGGTGGGGGCCCACTCGGGGTTGTCCAGGGCCGCGCCGACCCAGTAGGCCATCTTCTGGCCGTCGCCGTTGTTGCCGGGCCGCTTGAAGGAGGCGGGGGGACGGGTGCCGATGGGGCAGAAGGCCTCCAGCATCTCCGGGTCGTCGGAGCAGTCGCCCGTGGCGAGGACGACGCCCTTCGTGCCCTGATAGCGGCGGTGCTTTCCGTCGGCGCAGAGAGCGACGCAGCCCGTCACGCGGCCCGTCTCGTCCTTTTCCAGATAAAGCGCGGCGGTCTTGCGCAGCAGGGTGCCGCCGTTTTCGGTAAAGTATTTTTCCAGGATCTCCAGGGCCAGCGGGCCGCCGCCCCAGGCCTTGTATTTCTCGGAGCCCTGCTTGAGCATGATGTGGTGGGTGCCGGGGTACTCGCTGAACATGGGGCCCTTGTAGGCCTCGTACACACCCACGTCGATGCAGTCGCCCGCCAGGTCCAGCATCCAGTGGAAGCCCTCGGCGCTGCGGTTCAGAAACAGCCAGAGCAGCTCCTCCTGCACGCGGCTGCCGCTCATTTTCAGCCAGTCCGCCGCCAACTGCTTCTTGTCGATGACGATGCCTTTTTCGGCCATGATGCGGCTGTTGACCGCCGCGATCTGTCCGGCAAAGGCGGGGGGACGCTCGGTTTTGTCCAGGCAGACGACCTTCAGGCCCTTGTACACGCAGCGGGCGGAGCCCGCCAGGCCGCTGATGCCGCCGCCGATGACCAGCACCTCGGTGGTGACGGTCTCCGCGATATCCGCCTCCGGGATGGGGGTGGGCGGCGTTTCCCAGCTATAGCCCTTCTTGGGGCTGCGATTGGAATAGAATTTCATTTCCAGCTCAGGCATGGGGATAGCTCCTTTCTGTTTCGTTTGCCGTTATTATACACCGAAACGGACCTGCATACAAGGGCCAAGGGAGGAATTGATTTCTTTTTGCGGATGTGATAGAATACGATAAATAAAAAGCCCGTAAAATGGGAGGAGGGGACGCCGTGCGGAAAAAATGGATCGTGAAGCTGGTGATCGTTCTTCTGATCGCGGCCTTCATCCTGGGTCAGTCCCTGCTGCCCCGGCCTCAGTCCAAGCAGGAAAGCCTTGCGGTGCAGAGCTGGATCGAGCCCTTTCTGGAGCTTTTTGTAGGCCCCGGCAACGTCACCCAAAGATTGGTGCGCAAAATCGCCCATGTGGTGGAATACACCGCCCTGGGCCTGTCCTTGGGCATTTTGTTCTGGGAGCGGAAGCGCTGGTATCTCTGGGGAGCGCTCGTCGGACTTGCCCTTGGAGCGGTGGACGAAACGGTGCAGATCTTTACCGGGCGCGGACCCGCCTTGACGGACGTGGGGATAGATTTCTGCGGCGTCCTCCTGGGTCTGCTTCTCTGCCTGCTGCTGCGGGCGATCTATCGAAGCTGGCGGGAGAAAAAGCGCGGCCGAGAGCGGAATTAAGAACGGACAATAATGATCGTTGAGGTGATTTCCATGCGCCCTGTGATCGGGCTGTCGCCCATGCTGGATCTGCAGGAAGAAAACTATATGATGCGCCCCGGCTACGTCCGCTGCCTGGAGGAAGCGGGGGCTCTGCCGCTGATCCTGCCCGCTGCGGAGGACGAGGCGGAGGTCGCGCTCCTTGTGGAAAAGTGCGATGGCTTTCTCTTCACCGGCGGGCCGGACGTGGACCCTGCCCGCTACGGGGAAGAAAAGCTGAACGATTCGGTTTTCGTCGCGCCCCTGCGGGAGCGGACCGAGTTTCTGCTTTTTGACGCGGCGCTGAAAAGCGGCAAGCCCATCCTGGGGATCTGCCGGGGCTGCCAGCTTATCAACGCGGCCCTGGGCGGAACGCTCTGGCAGGATATTGCCGCCCAGCGCCCGGAATGCCTGCCCCATCGCCAGCAGACCCCGGGCACGGAGCCCAGCCACCGGGTCACGCTGGCGGAGGATACGCCGCTGCGGGCCCTGCTTGACCGGGAGGAAACGGCGGTGAACAGCTTCCATCACCAGGCGGTGAAGGAGCTTGCCGCCCCGCTGCTATGCAACGCCGTTTCGGAGGACGGGCTCGTCGAGGCCTTTTCCATGCCGGAGCATCCCTGGCTCCTGGCCGTGCAGTGGCACCCGGAGCTGATGCCGGAGAGCGAGGACAGCCGCCGCCTCTTCGCCGCCTTCACTGCCGCCTGCGGCGGGGACAGTCTGCAGTCGGAGAATGAGCGCCTGCGGGAGCAGTTGCGGGAGGCAAAGGAGGCCAACGCTGCCAAGGAGACCTTTCTGAGCAACATGTCCCACGATATCCGCACGCCCATGAACGCCATCGTGGGCATGACGGCCCTGGCCAAGAAGCACATCGACGAAAAGACCCGGGTGGCGGACGCCCTCAATAAGATCGAGGTGGCCTCCGCTCATCTGCTAAGCCTTATCAACGACGTGCTGGATATGTCCCGCATCAATTCCGGGCGGCTCGCTGTGGCGGAGGAGCGCTTCTCCCTTGGAGATCTGCTGCATGACACGCTCATCATCATCCGTCCCCCATTGGAAAAAAAGAAGCATTCGCTGCAGTTTGAGATGGGGGAGGTTTATGAGGAAAACCTGCACGGCGATCCCTTGCGCTTGCGGCAGATCTTCGTAAACATTCTTTCCAACGCCGTGAAATACACCCCCGACGGCGGGCAGCTGCTCCTCTCCGTGGGCCAGGAGCCGCCCGCGGGGGGCCGCTGCGTTCTGCGCTTCGTTTGCCGGGACAACGGCGTCGGCATGACTGAGGAGTTTCTGCAGCGCATCTTCGACCCCTTCGAGCGGGTCAGCTCCTCCACCATCTCCCGCATTGAGGGGACCGGTCTTGGCATGAGCATTGTCAAAAAGCTGGTGGATGCCATGGAAGGGGAGATCGCCATCGAGAGCGCTCCGGGTCATGGCACCACCGTAACGGTCCGGATTCCTTTGACCTTCGAGCGGGTGCCGCTGAACACCGCCGCCCTTCGCGGTAAGCGCCTGCTGGTGATCGAGGCCGAGGAGGAGACCCGCGCTCTCTATCGGCGCTATTTGGGGGAGGCGGGCCTTGCCTTTACCCTGGTCCCCTCCGCGCAGGAGGCGATTTCCGCCCTGGCCGACGCGGATTTCCGCGCCGAATCCTTCGACGGGGTGGTCATCGGGCGGCGGGTGGAGACGTCCGACAGCGTCTTTGAGCTGGCCTCCTATCTCCACAAGGCCCGTCCTGCCCTCCCGCTCCTTCTGGTCAGCGACGACGACTGGAGCGAGATCGAATACCGCGCCACCCGCAGCGGCATCACCCGCTTCATCCCCGTGCCCTTCTTCCGCAGTTCTCTGCTGAACGGGCTGGCGGAGGCTCTGCAGGGCTCAGACGGGCAGGAGGGAGCCTTTGGCACTCCGGACCTGAAGGGGAAGCACGTGCTGCTGGCGGAGGACAACTTCATCAACAGCGAGATCGCCTGCGAGCTGCTGGGCAGCACCAATGCCATGGTGGACACCGCCGGAAACGGGCGGGAGGCGGTGGAGCGCTTCCTGGCCTCTGCGCCGGGCCATTACGACCTGATCCTCATGGATATTCAGATGCCCGTCATGGACGGTTATGCCGCGGCCCGCGCCATCCGCGCCGCGGAGCGGGCGGACGCGGCCAAGGTGCCCATTTATGCCATGACGGCCAATACCTTTGCGGAGGATGTGGCGAAGGCCCGGGAGGCGGGCATGGACGGCCACATCGCCAAGCCCATTGACATCAACGCGCTCATGCAGGTGCTGAGAAGCATTCGGTAGAGCTCCATTCTCCCATGAAGGAGGCGTCAGCCTTGCTCCCTTATCAGGAAAAATATATTGCCAATCTGCGGCTGATCGCGGAGCTGAGTGATTTTTATCGGGTCCCCATCACGGATTTTGGGTCCTGGTACGCTGCCCAGCGGCGGGCGGGGGAGAAGATCGAGGCTCTGCGGCGGGAGGACAATGCCCTTCTGGAGCGGGAGCTGTTCCCGCTGCTCGACGATTTGCACAACGCGAGGCCGGAGCAGATCGCGGAACTGGAGGCCTTCGGGGACGCACTGATGGACTGGGTGACGAACCTGGATATCGGCGTCTACGTGCTGATCCACGACGCTCTGCTGAGCCTGTACCGCATCCGGCGGGACCGGGACAGGATCATCAAGGAGCTTTACAAGCTGGGCATGGGCCAGTTTTATCTGCGCCGCATGGTTCAGGGCCTGGACGACCGGCATACCCGCTCCTTTTCTTTTCAGAATGAGCTGCTTTTTACGGAGGCCGGGTCCTATCTGAAATACTTCGCCCGGATCGAGAACGAGGAAACCAAGGGCTATATCATTCGCGCCCTGGCAAACGTGGCCATCGCCACCCAGGACCGGAAGCGCCGCGTTGCCGCCAGCGGCAAGGTGCTGCAGATTTCAAAAGACCCTTATTACAGGGAGCTTGCTCCCGGCCTGCCCTGGGACGTGTTCTATCGCCGCACCCTACAGCAGATGAGCGCCAACCGGGACGTGTTTTCCAAAGGAAATCTGAACAGTGAGGAGCTGGCCGCCGTGCTGGATGCCTGTCACCAGGTCTTCACCCCGGAGAACGGAGCGGAAAACCCGAATATCCGCTGGCTTTGGCCCTATTATGAGATGGAGTACAGCTGCGGCTTTGTGGACCTGAATACCACTCTGGATCGGCTGGAGCGCATCATCATGAGCGTGGAATATGACGAATATGACGAGTCCGGCATGTACGGCAATATCCAGCTTCCCATCTACTACGGTCGTCTCCTGCGAGATAATCCCGCCGTACAGGAGGAGCCCCGGCGCGTGGCCTTTCTGAGGCTGGCCTATGAGAAGATGCTGCGCTCCATGCTCACCTTCCCGGTGGAGCAGTTTACGGACCAGTTTGTCTATACCCAGTCCCTCGTCTATACAGGCTACCTGGAGCTTCCGGACCTGGTCAGCTACCGGGAAATCAGCCGCCGTCTGATGCAGCGCTTTGCCGGGCGGCTCTATATCCGCTCCCGCCGGGTGGGAGCCCTGCTGCGCTGCCTCTGCGAAGCCATTTTCGCGGAGGAGCCGGATTTCTTTGACGATATCCCCTTCCTGGCCGTCATACAGGACCCGGCAGAAAAGCGGGCCGCGCTGCTGGACTATGCCGAGGGCTGTGGGCTCTTTCATGACTTCGGCCTTATCAAGATGAGCGTGGAACGCACGGAGCTGAGCCGCGGCCTCTTTGAAAACGAATACCAGATGCATAAGCTCCACACCCTTGGCGGCCACGATGACCTGGCTGCCCGGCCTTCAACGGCTATCTTCGCGGACGTGGCCCTGGGGCACCACGCCTGGTATAACGGCAGCGCCGAGGGCTGGCCCGCCGCCTATGTGCGCAACGAGTCCCCCTACCGGCAGATGACGGACGCCGTTTCCGTGGCGGCCTATCTGGTCGAGCAATGGGAGGGCGACGCGGAAAAGCTCTTCCGGGAGGTCCAGAGCCGGGAGGGCAGCCAGTTTTCGCCCCTTATC
>CAMVOG010000146.1 GCA_947169005.1 uncultured Clostridia bacterium
CCAGGGCGTACATCTTCGGCGTGACGGTCTTCTTGGTCATGTTGTAGATGCGGATGGGCAGGGTCTGGAAGCCTGCGCCGGAGGTGAAGTAGCTGATGACGAAATCGTCCAGGCTCATGGTGAAGGCCATGATGGCCCCGGTGAGGATGCCGGGCATGATCTCCGGGATCGTCACCTTGAAGAAGGCCCGCAGGGGGGTGCAGCCCAGGTCCTGGGCCGCCTCGGGCAGGGCCGGGTCCATCTGATTCAGCTTGGGCAGCACCTGGAGGATCACATAGGGCAGGCAGAAGGTAACGTGGGCAATGAGCATGGTCCAGAAGCTGAGGGACTGGCTCAGCCCGAAGAGCCGCCCCACGAAGACGAACATCAGCATGAGGGAAATGCCGGTGATGATGTCCGGATTCGTCATGGGAATGTCGGTGACGGTGTTCAGCGCCGAGCGCAGCCACTTGCTGCGCAGCCGGTAGATGCCCACGGAGGCCGCCGTGCCCATCACGGTGGAGATCACCATGGCGGAAACGGCCAGCAGCAGCGTGTTCCGCACGCTCTCCAGGGTGGCCTCGTCGTTCAGCAGCTCATGGTACCATTTCAGCGAGAAGCCGGAGAAGACCGACAGGCTCTTGGCCTCGTTGAAGGAAAAGACCAGCAAGATCACGATGGGGGCGAAGAGAAAGACGAAGAGAAGGGCCGTATAGACCTTGGAAGCCGCTTTCATGCCTTACCACCTCCGTATACGTGCCGGTCGGTGAGCCGCTTCATCAGGGCCATCATCACCAGCAGAATGACCATCAGGATAAAGGCCATGGCCGCGGCGAAGTGGAGATTGTTCGCCACATACTGGCCCTCAATGGCGTCGCCGATCAGGAAGAACTTGCCGTTGCCCAGCTTCTGGGAGATGTAGAAGGTACTCACCGAGGGGATCAGCACCATGGTGACGCCGCTGATGACGCCGGGCAGCGAGAGGGGGAAGATCACCCGCCGCAGCACGCCCGCGCCGTTGCAGCCCAGGTCCCGGGCCGCCTCCAGCAGCTTGATATCCATTTTCGCCATGATGGAGTAGATGGGCAGGACCATATAGGGCAGATAGTCATAGACCATGCCAATGACCACGGCGCTCTCCGTGCCGATGATGTGGACGCGGCCCAGGCCGAGGGCGGAGAGAAAGCCGTTGAGAATGCCCGTGTCCTGGAGAATGGTCATCCAGGCGTAGGTACGGATAAGGAAGTTCATCCACATGGGGATCATGATGAGGGTCATCATGACCTTCTGGGCCCGCTCGCCCGCCCGGGCCATGATGTAGGCCAGGGGATAGCCCAGCAGCAGGCAGATCACCGTGCTGATAATGGCCAGCTTGAGGCTGCGCCAAAAGATCAGCAGGTAGGTGCGCACCTCCGTTCCCTCCACCTCGCTGGTGGTGGTGAAGAAGCGGGTGATGTTTTCAAAGGTGAAGGCAAAGTCATTGTCCGTAAAGGCGTAATAGGCCACGAAGACCAGGGGCACCACGATGAACAGCAGCGCCCACAGGCTGTAGGGGGCCAAAATCCCCTTGCCGGTGCGGCGGCGTTTCGTCATTCCTCCGCCTCGCTTTCCGCCTCGGCCTCCGCTTCCTCCTCCGCCTGGATCAGCTCGTCGATCTCGTCGGAGAAGGAGGAGTAGTCGCCGTAGAGACCCGAATACTCACTCTTTTTCATGATGTGGATGGCGTCCGGCTCGATATACAGGCCGATATGCTCGTCCACGTCCACAAAGTCCGTGGTCTGGATCATCCACTTGAAGCCGCCGATATCCACGATGACTTCATAGTGGACGCCCATGAAGGTGACGGAGGTGACGATACCCTTGAGCATGCCCTTGTCCTCAGCCACGATGTCCACGTCCTCGGGGCGCACCACCACGTCCACGGGCTCCTTGGGGGCGAAGCCCTTGTCCACGCACTGGAAGGTATGGCCGGAGAAGCGGACCTTCAAATCCTCCAGCATGACGCCGTCCAGGATGTTGCTCTCGCCGATGAAGTCCGCCACAAAGGCGTTCTTCGGCTCGTTGTAAATATCCACGGGGGTGCCGATCTGCTGGATGCGCCCCTCGCTCATGACCACGATGGTGTCGGACATGGTGAGGGCCTCCTCCTGGTCATGGGTGACGAAGATGAAGGTGATCCCTGTGGCCTTCTGAATTTTTTTCAGCTCCTGCTGCATATCCTTGCGGAGCTTCAGGTCCAATGCGCCCAGGGGCTCGTCCAGCAGCAGGACCTTGGGCTGGGCCACCAGGGCCCTGGCGATGGCCACGCGCTGCTGCTGCCCGCCGGAAAGGCTCGTCACCCGCCTATTGGCGAAGCCGGAGAGCATCACCAGGTGCAGCATCTCCGTGACCTTTTCCTCGATCTCCTTTTTGGGGACCTTCCGCTCCCGCAGGGGGAAGGCCACGTTTTCAAAGACGTTGAGGTGGGGGAAAAGGGCGTATTTCTGGAAGACGGTGTTGACGCTACGCTTGTGGGGCGGCACGTCGTTGATGCGCTCGCCCATGAAGATCACGTCTCCCTCGTCGGGCTGCTCGAAGCCGCCGATCATGCGCAGGGTGGTGGTCTTGCCGCAGCCGGAGGGGCCCAGCAGCGTGAGAAACTCGTTGTCGTAAATGTCCAGGTTGATGTCGTCCAGCACGGTCTCCCCGTCAAAGGACTTCTTGATGTTTTTCAGCTCAATGATCTTCTTCATTCCCATCCCACGCCTTCCAAAACGAAAAAAGGTGATATGCCCAAGAATGGCATATCACCTGCGAAGCTCCCATCTGCTGCCGCCGCCCTGAGGGTGTACTGCGGCCCGGGTCTCTGTTGGTTTTCAAGAGTCTATATAGCAAAGATCACTTTTACTACTCTTATTGACCATTTCACAAGTTGTATGCCTGCTCAGGCATCGGTTATAAAGTAACCAACTTATAAAAAGCGAGCTTCCTGCTCAATCAATAAGGCAACGAAAGTTGCCGGCCGCCTTCCGCGGCACAAATCGGCATCTGACCCGGCTGTCCGTATGGCCTTGGCCCGCCGAGGCGGGCGGTCAAATTATCTTGCTTCGGAAAGACTCTTTCCAATTGAGACAGTTTATTTTACAGCATCCGACCCCTGCTGTCAATGATTTTTTACAAGTGATTTACAAGCGAATTTTCAGCCTATTCCCCCAAAGCCACCCGCAGCTTTTCCAGGGCCTTCTTCTCCAGGCGGGAGACGTAGCTGCGGCTGATGCCGAAGCGGGCGGCCACCTGCTTCTGGGTCTCGGGCGGGCGGCCCGCGAGACCGTAGCGCCGCTCGATCAGCTCCGCTTCCCGCCCCGTCAGCACCCGGGCGACGGCCTCCCGCAGACGGGCGGCGCTGTCCTTGAGGCTCAGCTCCTCCGCCAGGTCCTCCTCCGAGGCCAGCACGTCCATGAGGGAGAGCTCGCCCCCATCCCCGTCCGCCTCCAGCGCCTCGGAAAGGGACAGATCCCCGGCGCTCTTTTTCTGCCTGCGGAAGTACATGAGAATCTCATTCTCGATGCAGCGGGAGGCGTAGGTGGCCAGCCGCACCCCCTTGTCGGGCCGGTAGGTGGAGACCCCCTTGATGAGCCCGATGGTGCCGATGGAAATAAGGTCGTCCTGCTCGCAGGACTGGCTGTAGTATTTCTTCACGATGTGGGCCACCAGCCGCAGATTGTGCTCCACCAGGGCGTTGCGGGCCTCCAGGTTCCCGTCGGACAGCCAGCGGTCCAGGTATTTTCGCTCCTCCTCGGCCCGGAGGGGCCGGGGGAAGGAGCCGGAGGGCCCCAGCCGCAGCATCCAGAGGACGCCGGACAAAAGCAGCAGAACAGAGGCGGAAAGCATGGCGCGTCATCTCCTTATCCGATAATCTCTTCAAAGGATATGACGCGCCTGCTTGGACAAATGACTGGGGACAAGGGAACAGGGCTCAGGGCACAGGGAACAGGGAGTGGAGCGGGACCCTGAGCCCTGTTGCCTGCTACCTGTTCCCTGTTTTCCTTATAATACGGGCGTCCGCGCTTTGCTCGGCGGTCTCGCCGGGCTCCAGCACGAGGAAGTCCTCCTCGTTCCAGTCCCCGGCAACCAGCTTTTCCAGCAGCCGGGGGCTGCCCGTGAGCTCATGGTACTGCCAGCCGAAGTAGTCCGCCGACTCCTTGGTGAAGGCGGGGCCGTCCTCGCCCCGCTCCCCGGGCATACGGATATAGGCGGCGCTGCTGTAATGCTCCAGGCCGCCCAGCTCCTCTAAAAGATAGTCAATGGTCTCCTCGTCGTAGCCCTGGGCCTCAAATTCCCGGCGCTGCCGCTCCTGCCCGGCCCGGCAGGGCATGGCCGCGCACTCAATCCAGCTTTTGGTGTACCAGAAGCAGCCGGGGATCTTTTCAAAAAGCTCCGCGTACCGCTCCTTCGCCCCCAAAAAGAGGGTGATGCAGTCGTGGGCCCGGGGGATCACCAGCCGATGGCGGCGGGCGGTCAGCCCCGCGGCGGCGTTGGAGCAGAGGCCGTAGCCGATCAGAATGGCGTCGAAGTCCTCCTCCCGGAGATCGTTGCTGTGGGGGTCCTCCCCGGACTCAACGGCGTCGATCTCCGCCTGCAGCAGCTCTCGCAGCCTGTCGGGCACGTTGTGGTAGCCCTGGCGCAGCCAGGTAATGTCGATCTGATTCTCCGACTCCGCCGCCAGGCGGGAAAGCTCCCGGAACAGGACCTTGCAGGCGATGAGCTTCAGCTTCATCCTTACTCCTCCTCAGGGGCCAGGGGCGTCATGTTGTACAGGCTCAGGCCGATGGTGGAGGCGTTGTGCAGGAAGGCGGCGGTGCCCGGCGTCACGAGCCCCAGGAGCCCCGCCAGCAGGATGGCCCCGTTGAAGGCAATGCCGACGCGGGCGGTGCTGCGCATGCGAGGCATGAGCCGGTCACTGATCTTTTTCAGCACCACAAGCTGCTCCAGGGCGTCCCCGGCGATGGTCACGTCCGCGATCTCCTGGGCGATATCGGCGCCCTCCTTCATGGCGATGCCTACGTCTGCGGCGGAGAGGGCGGGGGAGTCGTTGATGCCGTCGCCCACCATGAGGACCTTGCGGCCCTGCTCCTTCTGCCGCGCCACAAAGCGGGCCTTGTCCTCGGGCAGCACTTCGGCGTAAAACTCCGTGATGCCCGCCCGGGCGGCCACGGCGGCGGCGGTCTTGTGGCTGTCCCCGGTCATCATCACCACGTGGCGGAGCCCGGCGGCCTTCAGGGCGGCGATCACGGCGGGGGCCTCCTCCTTTACGGGGTCCGCGATGCCGATCACGCAGACCAGCTTCCCGCCGATGGCCATATAGAGCCGGGAGTTCTCCTCGGGGATCGCGGCCATGCGCGCCTCGTCCTCCGGCAGCAGGGGCACGCCCTCCACCTCAAAGATGAAGCGGTAGCTGCCCAGGACCACCCGGTCCTCCCCGATGCTGGAAACGATGCCGTGGGCCACGATGTATTCGGGCTTGGAGTGCATCTCCTCATGCCGCAGGTCCTGCTCCTTGGCGGCGCGGACCACGGCGTTGGCCAGGGAGTGGGGGAAATGCTCCTCCAGGCAGGCGGCGATGCGCAGCATCTCGTCCGGGTCCCGGTCTCCCATGGCGACCACCTGCTCCACGCAGGGGGTGGCGCGGGTGAGAGTGCCGGTCTTGTCGAAAACGATGGTGTCCGCCTCGGCGATGGCCTCCAGGAACTTGCCGCCCTTCACCGTCAGCCGGTGGCGGTTGGCCTCGCTCATGGCGGAGAGGGTCGCCACGGGCATGGCGACCTCGATGGCGCAGGAAAAGTCCACCATCAGCACGGAGGCGGCCTTCGTCACGTTCCGGGTCAGCAGCCAGGTGAGCACGGCGGTGCCGAAGGTATAGGGGATCATGCGGGTCACGACCCGCTCCGCCTGGCTCTGGGTGACGGGGGGCATCTGCTCGGATTCCTCGATCATGCGGATGATCTTGTCGTAGCGGGTCTCGCCGGAGACCTCCCGGACCTCGATCACCAGCTCGCCCTCCTCCACCACGGTCCCGGCGAAGACGGAGCGGCCCGGCACCTTGACCACGCCCAGGGGCTCCCCGGTCAGCGCGGCCTGGTTGACCACGCCCTCGCCCCCGGCCACGATGCCGTCCAGG